>DASQIV010000064.1:0-2194 GCA_035631415.1 Pseudoneobacillus sp.
AGAACTTAATTAAAAGCATAAGAATGTAATTTACCTAAAATTTACACTTCATTAAAACTTCCTTAATATATTTTTACTATGATTAATGAGAAACCCCCTATACCCAGGGAGCAAAATGAGAAAGGGAAAAGCTAACCCCGCTTTTCCCTTTCTTTTTTTTATTTTTTATGTAACTTTCTCTTATGTAATTCGTATAAATTACCGTGGATTTTTTAAAAAAGGAAGTGGTTAAATGACAAGTTTAAAAAGAGTGTATACCATTGTTGGTCTTATTTTTCTTATTAGCATTTTAAGTATCTTAGCCTTTACTACTTGGTATACAGTAGATGAATCAGAACAAGCAGTTATACTAACCTTTGGTAAAGTGGAACAAGGGCTAAATGAGCCAGGGCTGCATTTTAAATTACCATGGCCAATTCAAAGTGTAGAAAAACTATCAAAAGAAACATTCAGTTTACAGTTTGGTTATGAGGAAAAGGATGGTCAGGTTAAAGAATTTCCAAATGAAACAAAAATGATTACTGGTGATGAAAATATTGTTTTAGCAGACTTAGTAGTTCAATGGAAAATTACCAATCCTGCACAATATCTATACAATGCAGACAAACCAGAAGAAATACTTTACGATGCTACATCTGCTTCGTTAAGAAGTATTATTGGTAGTTCTAAAATTGATGATGCTTTAACCTCAGGGAAAGCAGAAATTGAAGCAGATGTAAGAGATTTACTGTCTGAATTAATTAGTAAGTATGATATAGGGATATCTATTTTAGCGGTAAAGCTACAAGATGTGGAGCTTCCAAATGATGAAGTAAGAAAAGCTTTCACCAACGTAACAGATGCACGAGAAATGATGAATACCAAAATTAATGAAGCGAAAAAGTATCGAAATAAAAGAACAAATGAAGCGCAAGGGGAAAAAGATGCTCTCATTTCGGCAGCACAAGGGGATAAAGCTGCACGTATCGAACGTGCACGCGGAGATGTATCTGTATTTAACAAGCTTTATGTGGAGTATAGCAAAAGCCCAGATATCACAAGACAACGACTTGTGCTTGAGACAATCGAAGAAGTTCTTCCTAATACAGAAATCTATATCATGAATGATGATGGTAACACATTAAAATATTTTCCTATTCGGCCACTAGAAAAAGAACAACCGAAAGTGAAAGAAGAAGGAAGTGATAGCAATGGATAATCAAAATGTGATTGATATGAAAGAGCGTGGTGGCGGCGGAATTAAATGGGGAAATTACACAAAGATAGGTTTATTTCTCATAATCCTCATAGCTCTAATTATCTTTATTGTGACCAATGTTTTTATTGTTAAAGAAGGAGAATATCGTGTCATTCGACAATTTGGAGAAGTGGTAAGGATAGAAAAAACACCAGGTCTGAGTTATAAAATTCCCTTTATTCAAAGTGTCTCAACTTTGCCTAAATATCAAATGACTTATGATGTTCAGGAGGCAGAATTAAATACAAAAGATAAAAAACGGATTATTATTGATAATTATGCTATTTGGAGAATAGAAGACCCAAAAAAGATGATTTCCAACGCAAGAACGGTTGAAAAGGCAGAATCACGAATGGAGGAATTTATTTATTCCGTTGTTCGTGCAGAGTTTGGTCAATTAAATTACGATGAGATTATTAATGATGAGAAATCTTCTCGAGGATCGCTCAATGATCGAGTAACCGATAAAGTAAATGAGCTATTGTCAAATGATAATTATGGAATTGTTCTCGTTGATGTAAGAATGAAAAGAACAGACTTACCAGCTGAAAATGAACAATCTGTATATACTCGAATGATTTCTGAGCGTGAATCTAAAGCACAAGAATATTTATCGATGGGTGATGCGGAAAAGAATAGAATTGTGGCTGATACAGATCGTGAAGTAAAGGAAATGCTTGCCAAGGCACAAGCAGATGCGGAAGTAATCCGTGCTGAAGGTGAAGGAGAGGCAGCTAAAATCTATAATCAATCTTTCTCAAAAGATCCAAGTTTTTATGAATTGTACCGTACACTAGAATCTTACAAGAAAACAATAAATGATAAGTCAGTGATTGTTTTACCATCAGATTCTCCATATGCGAGATTATTAATGGGGTATACGAAATAATTAATCTCCAAAATCAACAAATTTCTTTAATAGCCGTCATTTTTCTTTCTCTTTCTATCCATGATAGA
>DASQIV010000065.1:0-3984 GCA_035631415.1 Pseudoneobacillus sp.
GACAGGAATACCTCTCTCCTTTGCAACCTCAGCAATCATCTGTAAATCTACTAATCTCATAGTAGGATTAATAGGTGTTTCAATATAGATCAATGCTGTTTCGGGTTTTAAATCTTGTTCTAAAATTTCACGAGTATCCATATTTGAGAACTGGTGATCAATATTGTATTTTTCCTTCATCAATTGAAGCAGCCCAAAAGTACATCCATATACCCCTTGTGAACAAAGAATATGGTCGCCAGATTTTGTTAAAGCTAATAATATAGCAGATACGGCCGCCATCCCAGAACCAAATGCAAGTCCCGCTTCTCCTTTTTCTAGGATTGCCATTCGTTCCTCCAACACTTTTACAGTTGGATTACCTAAACGAGAGTAGATAAATCCATCCTCCTCACCAGCAAAACGCCTTTCACCTTGCTCCGCTGTTTTAAAGGTAAAAGTCGAAGTTTGAAATAGTGGTGGGACTAAACTCCCCTCAAAAGCTGTACTCTGATATCCGCCGTGAATGACCTCAGTTTCAAATTTTTTACGCATTTTTTTATAATCCTCCCCATTAATGTAAACGCTTTCATATTTATAGAATATGATAAAAACGACTAAAGGAGAAGAATTATTTTACAAATTAAATGGAAAAGCCTATTTTTTAATCGTTATATTTTCACCTTTCAACTGATGAGTTTTGTCTTCAAGAACCCTTATTAAAAGACATCGGGGATAAAGTAACACAAAAAAAGACACTCCAAAAAGGAAGTGTCTAAACGATACTTGAGGATTCTTCTTCAATAACAACTTTATTCTTTCCTGTTCCTTTTGCTATATATAAAGCTCTATCTGCACGGCTAAATAATGAATGCGCAGTATCAATACATTCCCGCTTCCAGTAAGATACTCCACACGAGATGGTTACTTGTGGATGTGATTCATTTGATACTTTAACTACTAACCTTTCCGCAATGGCAATCCCTGTTTCAAGGGAGACATTTGGTAGATAAATAGCTAATTCCTCGCCACCCCATCTAGCACCTATATCTGTACCTCTAATATTACCTTCAATAATATTAGCTACTTGAATTAATACATCGTCACCAACTTGGTGTCCATATGTATCATTAATAAATTTAAAATTATCCAAATCAATTAAAATAAAAGTACCTTGTTCATCTTCTTCCATCGAGCTATTAATTTTCTCATCAAGATAATTACGCGAATAAAGCTTGGTAAGATGATCCGTTACGACCATTTTCTCTAATTCTTCACGTAACATAGAATTAGCGAAAGCTAAGGTTGAATGATGAATTAACGATTGCAGCAGCTTGAATGTTTCAAAAGAAAAAGAATATGGATTTCTTTGTACAACAATGGCAAAACCTTTTAAAATCCCACTTTGAACCATCGGTATAGCCATTAAAGACCGATAGGATGGACCTTTTTGATCGGATGGAAGTTGAAAATCTCCGATAAACAAAGAATCTTTTTCATTTTCAATTTTTTCATTTACAAAATCTATATATCCTTTTGCTTCTTCACTTTGAAAAAATGGTGTACTCCCAGGAAGAACTCTTATTTTATGAATTCCTTTTGATAAAAGGAAGAAACCAACTTCATCTGAATCAAACGATTTGATTATTTGTTCACACATAAATCCCATAGTTTCACTTAATCGTAAGTTAGAGTTTAAACGATGAGAGGTTTCGTTAATTAATTGTAAATCAGCAATTAATCGTCTTGATTGTTGGTATAATTGGGCATTTTCTAAGGCACTTCCAGCTGTGTTAGCTAATAGTGTGATAAATTCCACTTCACTTTTTGGAAAAACAAGGGTATCGGGAGCCATTACCTGTAATACACCATATACACCTTGTTTCCCTTTAAGTGGTGCATAAAGGACAGATCTTTTTTCTTGGATAGAATCTTCAAACTGAATCGTTCCAGTTACATATGCTTGCATCGCACAAATGTTTTCACTATCATATTCTAAATCCTTTATCGGCAAATCACTATGACTATGATTATCTTGCGAAAGTAATAAATAATAAGTAAAAGTAGGATAAACTTCTTGTAAAGTGATAATAATTTCACCTAAAACATCATCCATGTTCATCGAAGAATGAAATTTTTCCGTCACTCTATACAGTTGTTTATATCTTTTTTCTTCCGATACGATTTTAGAAAGTGCTTGTCCCTTATTAATAAATAATGCACATTCTTTGCTCAAGTTTAAATAAAACTGATCGGGAAGTTCGTCAACTAACTGAATAGCATCTTTCTTTTTAATTAAAAGAAAACCGGATAACAAACCCATTGCATTTAAAGGAAGTAGTAAATCATAATGTTCAAGTCCTTTAAACGGAAGAGGCTTATGACAAACTACTCTTTCTTGAATAGAATCTTCAAATTCTTGAAGGGAAAAGTCTAGTTTAAAGGGAGAATTTATGGGAGATTGAGATGTTCCCTCCAATAAAAATGGTGAAGAAAACAAATCATTTCTTCCTTGATGCTTCCAATCATTGCAGCTATAAAATGAGACTTCTTCTACCTTTAATACTTCTTTTATGACAAGTAGCATATTAAAAAGGATGGATTCATATTGCCATAAACCCAATTCAGCATCAATGATATCAAAGAAGCGACTTTTCAATTGGATCATGATTTCATTTTCTTGACTTCTCATCTATCATCACCTAATTTACATACAAAATAAGCCAATCACTTGGCTTCTGATTGAGTTTTAAACATATACAAAAACATCATCTTAGAAATTCCGAAATTTTTTATATAAATATTACTATTTACATTATAACACAATAGTTAAAAATCTCTCGTTATTAAATTAAAAAATTCCTACTTTTTCAGGTAATGATTCTTCTAGCACCTCTTGACTTTTATAAGAAATAAATTATATAATATCATTTGTGTAAAATATCGCAGCCTATATGAACAAATTTATATACTCATTTTGTTCCTCTTTAAGGGAATTTACTCTTTTTGATGGTGCATCTTGTAACCTTGTGCTGCTAAGGCGAAGGTGCATGAAAACAAAATGAATATGATTGTTGCTTCATATACGTTTTTATTTTACCAAAATAAAAACACTAAAGGAGGAGTCATATTATGGCTCGTTATACAGGTCCATCTTGGAAACTGTCTCGTCGTCTTGGAATCTCTCTAAGCGGCACTGGTAAAGAAATTGAAAAGCGTCCTTACGCTCCTGGTCCACATGGTCCAAACCAACGTAAGAAGCTTTCTGAATACGGAATGCAATTACAAGAAAAGCAAAAACTTCGTCACATGTATGGAGTAACTGAGCGTCAATTCCGTAACCTTTTTGACAAGGCTGGTAAAATGCCTGGTAAACATGGTGAAAACTTCATGATTCTTCTTGAAGCTCGCCTTGACAACGTTGTATACCGTTTAGGTTTAGCACGTACTCGTCGCGCTGCTCGTCAGTTAGTTAACCATGGTCACATTCTTGTTAATGGTTCTCGTGTTGATATCCCTTCTTACCGCGTATCAGCTGGTCAAACAATTAGCCTACGTGAAAAGTCTCGCAACCTTGATGTAGTTAAAGAATCAGTTGAAGTTAACAACTTCGTACCTGACTATTTAACTTTCGATGCAGACAAATTAGAAGGTACGTTCACTCGCTTACCTGAGCGTTCTGAACTTGCTGCTGAAATTAACGAAGCACTTATCGTTGAGTTCTACTCTCGTTAATCATTTCAAAAAAACACTCGTTTCCCAAAAGAAACGAGTGTTTTTTATTTATTATGGTTCTGCTTGAAACTTTTTTTGATAATGGGCCAAGGTAAGTAATGGAAAAGTATAGCGATAACTATGATAGTGAATATAGAATCCACCGCCCATTCCTTGACCCTTAGGATAGGAGACTGTCCACTCTTTGGCTTGAGCCCCGTTAACCAAAAATTTCACTCCTGCTTCAATCTCAGGTGTTACAACATTAGAAGCAGCTATTAGCGCATCTAA
>DASQIV010000066.1:0-2070 GCA_035631415.1 Pseudoneobacillus sp.
ATTGGCCCTACTACGCCAACTCAAGCTTTTATTATTGGCGAAAAAACAAGCGATCCAATGACGATGTATCTGAATGATATCTTAACCATTCCAGTTAACTTAGCTGGAGTACCAGCCATTTCTGTACCGTGTGGTTTTTCAAATGGCTTGCCATTAGGGTTACAGATCATTGGTAAGCATTTCGATGAAAGCACGATTTACCGAGTGGCCCATGTTTTTGAACAAACAACTAACTATCATAAACAAAAACCATCATTGTAAGGGGTGAGAATAAATGGAATTTGAAACGATTATTGGTTTGGAAGTCCATGTAGAATTAAAAACAGACTCCAAAATCTTTTCGGCCAGCCCAAACCATTTTGGAGCAGAGCCAAACACGAATACAACTGTTATCGATCTTGGTTATCCGGGAGTGTTACCAGTTTTAAATAAAAAGGTCGTAGATTATGCGATGAAAGCAGCTATGGCATTAAACTGTGAAGTGGCTACCCATACGAAATTTGATAGAAAAAATTATTTTTACCCTGACAATCCGAAAGCATACCAAATCTCTCAATTTGATAAGCCGATTGGGGAGCATGGTTGGATTGAAATTGAAGTAGATGGCTATAAGAAAAAAATTGGCATTACACGTATTCACATGGAAGAGGATGCAGGAAAGCTTAACCACGAAAAAGGCTATTCCTTAGTGGATATCAACCGCCAAGGCACTCCATTGGTTGAAATTGTTTCAGAGCCAGATATTCGGACACCAAATGAGGCATATGCTTATTTGGAAAAATTAAAGTCGATCATCCAATATACGGGTGTGTCCGATTGTAAAATGGAAGAAGGCTCACTTCGTTGTGATGCCAATATTTCCATTCGTCCTATAGGTCAAAAGGAATTTGGAACAAAAGCAGAGTTAAAGAATCTTAACTCGTTCAACTTTGTGCGAAGAGGGTTAGAGCATGAAGAAAAACGTCAGCGTGAAGTCGTCTTAGCAGGTGGAGTCATCGGGCAGGAAACAAGACGATATGATGAAGCGACGGGAACAACAATCTTGATGCGTGTAAAAGAGGGTTCAGATGATTATCGTTATTTCCCAGAACCAGACTTAACCGGTTTATATATTGATGAGGACTGGAAGGCGCGAATAAGAGCTGAAATCCCTGAACTACCTGATCAACGAAAAGCTCGTTACATAGAATCATGGGGGCTACCTGAATACGATGCCAATGTCTTAACCGTAACCCGGGAAATGGCGGACTTTTTTGAGGCAACCGTTTCAGCAGGAGCTGACCCGAAACAAGCTTCCAACTGGTTGATGGGAGATCTCTCTGCTTATTTGAATGCAGAGCAAAAGGAACTTCATCAAGTGGCTTTAACACCATCCAATCTAGCGGGATTACTGAAGCTAATTGAAAATGGCACCATTTCTTCTAAAATTGCTAAAGTCGTTTTCAAGGAATTAGTTGAAAAAGGTGGAGAAGCTGAACAAATTGTGAAGGAAAAGGGGCTTGTCCAAATTTCGGATGAAGGAGCTCTATTAAAGGTAATCACAGAAGTTCTAGATGCAAATCCACAGTCTATTGAGGACTTTAAGGCTGGAAAAAGCAAGGCTGTAGGCTTTTTAGTAGGTCAAATCATGAAGGTGACAAAGGGGCAAGCTAACCCACAAATGGTGAACCAATTGTTGCTAACAGAAATTGAAAAAAGGTAAAAAAAGGGATGGTGCCTGGCACCATCCTTTTTCATCTATTCATTTTTTAATAATTTTACAGATTCGTCAAATTCCTTCTCAATGACATCATTCTTTTTATATGTGATCATGCTGACAATGACTGAAACTATAAAGTTGACGATAAATCCTGGAACGATTTCATAAAGCGTAGCACCAAGGCCAACTTTAGACCAAATGATAACGGTAACGGCCCCAGCAATCATTCCAAAAAGGGCACCATAGTTTGTCATCTTTCTCCAAAATAAACTTAGAATGATAACTGGACCAAAAGAAGCACCAAATCCTGCCCATGCATAGGCAACTAAATCTAAGATCGTGTTGTTTTGCTGTAAAGCTAGTAAGGCAGC
>DASQIV010000067.1:0-3879 GCA_035631415.1 Pseudoneobacillus sp.
GAAAAGTAGAAGACATCAGCTATGGTGTATTTCTTTTATTCATCCATTTATTATGTTAGAGTGTGCAATATGATGGTTAATATTGGAGTCAATCATAGGAGGTCAAAGCTATGACAAAAGAAATTGGATTTGTAGGACTTGGAAGTATGGGACAACCAATGGTGTTAAATCTGTTAAAAGCGGGCTATAAGGTTAAGGTATATAACCGCACTCCTGAGAAAACAAAGGAAGTCGTAGCTGAAGGTGCTATTAAGATGGATCGACTATCAGATGTGGCTACTCCTGGTGGAATCGTGGTCACTATGGTATCAAACGATCAAGCACTAGAGGAAATTGTTCTGGGAGTGGATGGCTTCGGGGACAAACTAGGGGCAGGTGGGATTCATCTGTCTATGAGTACTATATCACCGGAAACTTCACGGAAACTTGCTGCTTTTCATGAACAACACGGAAGTTTTTATGTTGCATCACCTGTTTTCGGCAGACCAACTGCCGCTGCTGCACAAAAACTGACTGTATTATCATCAGGACCAAGTGAGGCTAAGGAGCGAGTAAAGCCTGTCCAAGAAGCGCTTAGTCAGCGGATTTTTGATATTGGGGAAGAAGCTGGAGGTGCAAATGTAATTAAATTAGGTGGGAATTTTATGATCATGGCTGCCATGGAAGCCATGGCTGAAACGTTTAACTTAGCCGAAAAAAATGGAATTGATCGAGAAGTGGCTGCAAAAGTTTATGCTTCATCTATTTTTGATTGCACGATTTACAATGGATACGGATCAATGATTGCTAAGAAGGAATTTGAGCCTGCAGGTTTCCAGCTGTCTCTAGGGTTAAAAGATTGTAATCTAGTTTTAGATGAAGCGAATGCAACGAAAACACCGATGCCGTTGGCCAACTTAGTACATAATCGCCTTTTAGCTTCGGTTGCGAAAGAGCGTGAAAATCAGGATTGGGCGGCCTTAACAAGAATAAGTATGGAAGAAGCGGGTTTGGAGTAGGTAAAGAAGGTTTTATTTTTGAATAATATCCTTTAACTTGCTTTTAGAAGCGAATTTCAGTTTAACCTGACCCTGTTTTTTACAGTATAATGGATAATCCCGTAAAGTTTGGCCGTAATTCCGTCAAAGTAGAGCGTAATTCCGTCAAACTTCGCAGTAATTCCGTCAAAAAAGTAGGTAATTCCGCCGTTGTAACAAATTGGACGAATTCACCAACTGAAAAGAGTGCTTGGATGACCCCAAGCACTCTTTTTTTACCGCAAAGCCCCATGAGGCAACACCGCATGTACACCCTTTACTCCATTCACAACTTGTGTAACTCGTAAATCTACAACAACACTCGCTAAGGCTAGTGCTTCCGTTTTTTCAATCTGATAAAACTCTTGCATCAACTCTACCATTTCATTAAGAGCATCAGCCGTTGCGATATTTAAATCTTCATTGAATGCAAATGTGATCCATCCAGATGGGGTGTTAGCTCTAGGTAACTTTAATTGCATATCATCCCGTACAATTAAGGTAATATCAACCAAATCCATTGGACACTCAATCGCCGTGCCAGAAACTTCTCCATCACCTTGTGCAGCGTGACCATCACCTATTGAAAAAAGAGCTTCATCTACAGAGATTGGTAAAAATAAACTACTTCCTCTTACTAGTTCTTTACAATCAATATTTCCTCCACAGTATCGTGGTGGGGATGTTGGATGTACTCCAGGTTCAGCAGGAGCAACTCCCATTAATCCGATAAATGGCTGTAGACCGACATGAAAAGGGCGAGAACCAATATGACATGTACCTGTCATTGTGGTCGGATTTAGTTCCCAATCTAATTGAATTCTCTCTGTACCTGTTAGTCCAAGATTGTCATTTTGCCAGCTTTTATATCCGCCAGCCCAATTTCGTCCATACCATCCTGGAACCACATCATTCAATTTGACTTCTAACACCATGCCAGGTTTGGCATTTCGAATTGCAATCGGACCTATGATTGGGTGGCCAAGTCTTTCTTCATTCTCTCTTGATTGAAAAATAACTCTCTCTTCTCCCTTTGATTTTGAATATCCCCATTGGATATCGGCTGTTGTTAAACGAACTGAATCACCAGAGTTGACTGTTAAAACAGGTTGATATTCCTTACTAAAGGATCCGTGTAGGTTGTTTCTGTTTAAATCTAGGCTATGTATCATGGATGTGCACTCCTTTAATAGTATGTTTACTATTAACTGTACCTTAATTTTTACAATATTAAAATATTTATTCACAAAATTCTAATTACTTTATTAAAAGAGGATTTTAGATCCTTTTGTGGAAATATTCTAGAATCAAAATTTGGATTTATATTTCCTTATAAAAAATATATTCGAAGTATTAAGAATATTAGTCTTTCATAAAGAATCAGAATTTAGGAACTACTAACTATATTTTTTTGAAAATCCTTGACCTTAAACTTACTTCAAGGTTTAGGATAAGAACATAGATTTAATTAGGAGGAATGTGAAATGATGTTTCGTTGGGATGGCGGATTTATTATGGTTTCATGGGATGGTTTTGATGAAGGAGTTAATTGGTATACCACGTATATGGGCTGGGAATGCCTTGATAAAATTGTCACGCCAGTTGGAAAAAAAGCATTTTTGAAAATGCCCAAAGCAGGAGTGGTAACGCTAAAATCCTTTGAAGGCGAATATGAGCACTTCCAAAGAATCGAGGGAGAAGAAGGGAATATAAGACTATGTTTTGAAATAGGTGACCTTGATAGAACACTAACCTATTTTAAAGAAAATAAAATATCCTATACCGAGCAAATCACATTAATAAACGGGATGAAAAGTTTTGATTTTTATGGATACGAAAATGCTAGAATCACGGTATTTGAAAATCCATCTTCAAAAGACCTATTTCCACAAGCTAGAGTCCTCGGATTTGGTGAAGTAAATACGAGAATTGGGGTGAGCGACTTAAAGAAAGCGGCTGAGTGGTATTCAACAAATCTTGGATTTATTTCTGTTTCATTGAATGAAGAAAAGGGCTTGGCTCATTTGCAGACAGAGGATGCCTACTTTAAGCACGCACTTAAGGAAACGCTGTTGGACAATATCTACCTTGAAAAAATTGAAACAACAGTGATAGGAAATCCATCGGTACGTACGTACTTCGATATAAGACCAGATGAGTTTTTAGATGCTTATAATAAGCTAATTAAAAATGGGATTAAGCCATCACAAATAGCTGGGAATCCTATGAAAGGATGGGGCGGCTTCCATTTTTATGATCCAGATGGAAATCAAATCAATGTTTGGTCCTATCAGATGATGTAGTGATCGCAGAAGTGATTCATTTTAAAGAAAAGTAATGAGGATTAATATACGATCGGAACTAGAATGAGAGGAAACAACTCATGTTATTAACGATTCAGCAGTTCTCAGAAAAAACAGGAATGTCTCCAAGTGCTTTACGTTTTTATGATAAAAAGAAATTATTAATCCCTGAGTGTAGACTAGAGAATGGTTACAGAGCTTATAGTGAGGAGCAAATAAGTGTTGCAATGATTATTCATTCCCTCCGCAATGCCGATATTAAGATTGAAGAAATTAAAGATTTTTTAAATGCGAGTGAACAGGAAAAATCGAAGCTCATTTCGAAGTGGAGGGAAGAAGTACATATAAAATCCCTTGCTTTAAAAATTGCGCAACAATACCTTGGAGGATTAAACTCAAAGGAAAATCATATCCAACTCATTCGTTGGGAAGAGACAGTTACCTTTATCTGGTTTAAACATACAGTTGAGAGGAAGGATAGACCCTTTCAAGAGGCCATGATTCAAGACTACAGGAAATTAAATGAATGGGGTTACAAAGTAGCTCCTGGTTATTTTGTT
>DASQIV010000068.1:0-5313 GCA_035631415.1 Pseudoneobacillus sp.
TATTGCCGTGTCTATCTTTTTTAAAAAATAAAAAGTTAAATATCCTTTAAGAGAAATTGGTTGATTAATAGAAAATTTGGTGCCACTAATTGTCAAATTTTTGTTTGTTTATTATCAAGAAATCGTAAAAAGGTAGTATAATATATCGTATTCCGAAATTCTTTAGGTAAAGATGCTTATTATAATAACTTTTAATATCAAAAAGGGTGTGAAGATATTTTGCTTCCGTCAAGAAAATCACTTCTAAGTCAACCATCTTTTAGAAACTTTTGGTTCTCACGAATTTTATCTTCAACCTCCTTTCAAATGCTTTCAGTTGCCATTGGTTGGCAAATGTATGAGTTGACTCATGATGCTTTTAGCCTAGGTTTAGTTGGGCTTGCTCAATTTGTCCCGATGGTATTACTTACATTGGTAGTCGGTCAGGCTGCTGATCGGTTTGACCGGCGTAGGATTGTTTTTTTATGCCAAATCGTTGAAAGCGTAATTGCTGCTCTTTTGCTCTTTGGGAATTTCGCAGGCTGGCTAGGTCGAGATCAAATTTTATTGGCCGCTGCTATTCTCGGTGCTTGCCGAGCATTCGAAGGTCCTACATCTTCAGCACTTTTACCGATGTTGGTACCAAAGAACATATTACAGCAAGCCATATCTATTAGTACCACAGCCGGGCAAACATCTCAGATATTAGGGCCATCCTTAGGGGGAGTACTTTTTTCTATAGGACCTGCATTCGTCTACGGTACTTCAACGATTGCTTTGCTAGTAGCAGCCATCTTAACCTTTTTTATCCGAGTAGAGCAATCGGTTCGACAGGCTGAACCAGTAACATTACGCTCGATTTTTTCAGGCCTAGAATTTGTCTTTCGCAAGCCAATCATCCTAGGAACAATTTCACTTGACCTTTTTGCTGTATTACTAGGTGGAGCGACAGCACTTTTGCCTATATTTGCGCAGGATATACTACATACAGGACCATGGGGTTTAGGGTTAATGAGAACTGCACCTGCAGTGGGCGCCTTATTAATGTCGATAATATTGGCGTATTATCCACTAAGAAGAGCTTTTGGTCCAACCCTATTTGGGGCACTCGCTATTTTTGGATTGTCAACCATGATGTTCGCCATATCCACGAATATAATTTTATCGTTAGTTGCTTTACTGTTAATTGGAGCTTCAGATGTCATTAGTGTCGTTATTCGATCTTCACTCGTTCAACTGCAAACACCAGATGAAATGCGTGGTCGAGTAAATGCTGTGAATTCATTATTTATTGGGTCTTCTAATCAACTAGGAGAGTTTGAATCTGGCATGTTGGCTGGATTTATAGGTGCTGCACCAGCTGCCTTAATCGGTGGACTTGGAACAATCGTAGTGGCAGGATTGTGGATGTATTTATTTCCGTCTCTCAGAAACATACGCTCTCTATCAGAAAGTTAGGAAATAGATGTTTAGTAGTAGGGAAGGGAGATTTTTACAATAAATAGCAATAATAGAGAAATGAACTGATCATTAATCAGTTCTTTTTTTGATAGACATAAAGTGAAGAAACATCTTACAAGAGATCATAGAAATATCGAGAGTTTCATTTAGTAAGTGAAGAGTAAGTCGTTTAATTTTTGTTGATTGAAGCGAGGTTGTCAAGTTAACAATATAAGCGAGAATCATTTATATGACAAACATTTTTTTACAATGTAAGGAGGAGTTATGAAATTTCATATTATTGGTGATGAAGCGAAGTTAGAACTTGATGTAATCGGGAGAAGTCACCCTGATTGCTTGGACTATTGGGATGGCAATTGGATAACAACCTATTTAAAAATAGATATACCAGGCTACCATGTTTCATTTCCTGCGCACTTAAGAACGGATGAATTGGAAATGTTTCTAGATGGTTTAAAGGAAATGAACAAAATGCTAAAAGGGAAAGCAGAATTAAATAATATGGATAGCTATTTACACTTTGAGTGTTTAATGGACAAGTTTGGGAAGATTACGTGGACCATTGATACGGTCTATCCTCCAGCATTTGGAGCTAAACTTCATTTTGATTTTCAATCGGACCAATCGTATCTTCCAAATTTAATCAAGGAATTGAATGAAATTTTGATATTATTTCCAGTAATCGGAAAGCCATAATCAAAAAATGTAATCAGGAGTGAGATTATATGTCCAAAGTGACTCCATTTTTATTGTTTCATGGAAATGCAGAAAAAGTAGCTATGTATTATTATACTTATTTTATTGATGATTAATTTCTTTTATGTAAAGCGTGATTTATATCACAAATTTTTATTTGCTATCACTATATAATCAAGAAAAAACATTAGTAGGTGGTACTATTGAATTATCCATTTAAATCACTTTATTCGGAGATAGGCGGGCAAGAAACGATTGATAAGTTAGTAGATGCTTTTTATCCACGAGTGTATGCGGATAAAGATTTACGTCCTCTGTTTGAAGGAGATATCGAAGAAATAAAGAGAAAGCAACGTATGTTTTTACCTCAATTTTTAGGTGGACCTGCTCTATACAGCATGGAATTTGGACCACCGGCAATGAGGGATCGTCATCTTCCATTCGAAGTTACTCCGAAAAGAGCACAATGTTGGTTACGCTGCATGAAGGAGGCCTTCCAAGAAATTGGGTTGTTCGATGTTCCTGCTGGTGAAGCTTTTTATGATCGATTAACTCAAGTAGCTGGGATCATGGTAAATAGTCCTGATCGTGAATAATGATGAAAATCCTCCGAAAAAGGAGGATTTTTGTTTTATCAGGGATAGTTTAAAACAAGAAGGGAATATAGTAATTTAAATTGAATAAATAAAAGTGATGGTTAAAATGAAATAGAAAACCTATAATGATACTCATTATGTATTGGATGAGTATGCGAGGTGAGTGGAATGAAGGATAAGAAAAAATTATTACCAATTAGTGTTGTCATTTTACTTTCTGGATTTATCTGTTATTTCTTTTACGGCACACCATGGGATTTATTTTCTTATAAAAACGATTTTGCAAAATATCTAGAAACCAAGTACGATAATGAATTTGTTATTAAAGATATTTCTTTTGATTTTTTCCATAACGGAATCTATCATGCTTATGCTCACATAATGGATCAACCAGGTTTCACTTTTTATGTAGGTCAGAATCCATATACAAAACGAATTGAAGATAGTTACGTCTCAGAAATTTGGCAAAAACAAGCAAAGGAAGAATTAGGTCCTATTGTTGAAAAATTCTTTCCAGACAAAATAAATTATAGTGTGGAAACTATTGTTGAAACCAACCTTTTTAATGATTATGAACCACCAATTCCTAACTATAAAAAACATGTCACTGCGGATGTCGGTATTTCGATGAATGAATTTGATATTACAAATGAGAATCGGAATAACGAGTTGGATAGAGCATACTTACTATTAAAAGATTTGGAAGAAAAAGGGATAAAATTTAATCTCTTTAGCATTAGCTATAAAAATAAAGTTATACTAATACAACCAAACGATATAGTTACCATTAATAGTCGTGAGGATTTAGAAAAATATCTCATTGATTATAAATGAGGGATTAATCATGTATTTAATAGAAATATAGATTCTTCTATATGTTTTATGTAATATCGAGAAAAAAGTTAAATAACCGTTGCTAATTATGGGAATTTATTGTAATATGTAAAAAAATATCATTTTTAAATGCAAGGATAAGGACATAAGTTACTTTATACGGTTTCCAGAGAGGGAAGGATTAGCTGAAATCTTCCTAACGCAGGAAAGTATCTTACCACCTTTGAGCAGTATTGGGGAAATAGTTAGTATCCAATACCGTCTATGCTACGTTACAGCACCAAAGCCATAAGTATTTTTTACTTTTGGGAAATTGGGTGGAACCACGGATTATTACACATTCGTCCCTTGCCATAGGGATGGATGTGTTTTTTATTTGATCAAAAAAATTTATACATGATTGCGATGAAAAGGATATGAATTATTTTTACGGTTTTCAGAGAGGGAAGAATTAGCTGAAATCTTCCTAGCTTAGGAAAATAATTTACCGCCTTTGAGCAATATCAGTGAACTTTAGTATCTGATATCGTCTATGCTACGTTACAGCACCAAAGCCATAGGTGATTTTTTACTTATGGGAAATTGGGTGGAACCACGGATTATTACACATTCGTCCCTTGTCATAGGGATGGATGTGTTTTTTTATTTATAAAATGATAAAAGGGGTGTTTATTGGTATGAGTAAATCAGTTATTAATATTCAATTTCCAGACGGACAAATAAAGGAATTTCCTAAAGGCATTACAGTAGAAAATGTCGCGGCGACTATTAGTTCAAACTTACGAAAAAGTGCAGTGGTTGGCAAAGTAAATGATCAACTGGTGGATTTAAGCTTCCAGCTAGAGGAGGATGCGAAACTATCGATTTTAACTATGGATTCAGAAGAATCGTTGCAAGTTTTAAGACATTCATCCGCTCATGTATTGGCTCAAGCCGTTAAAAGACTTTATGGGCATGTGAAATTGGGCGTTGGCCCCGTTATTGAAGACGGATTTTATTATGATTTAAAACTTGAACACAGTTTGACATCCGATGATTTGCTTGAGATTGAGAAAGAAATGGAAAAGATAATCAATGAGAATTTCGAAATTAATCGTATAGAAGCTTCCTATGAGGAAGTTAAAAAGTTATTTGAAGAAAAAGGGGAGAGGTATAAGTTAGAAATCTTAAAGGACATTCCGAATGATGAAAAAATCACTCTTTATCAACAAGGAGAATTTATTGACCTTTGTCGTGGTCCTCACCTTCCATCAACTGGGTTAATAAAAGCATTTAAACTAACTCGAGTAGCAGGTGCTTACTGGCGTGGGGATAATCAAAATGAGGTTCTCCAACGAATTTATGGAGTCGCATTTAAAAAGAAGAAGGATTTAGATGACTATCTACTTTTCTTAGAAGAAGCAGCTAAACGTGATCACCGAAAGTTAGGCAAACAATTAAAGCTATTTATGTTTTCTGAGGAAGCACCGGGAATGCCCTTTTATTTACCAAATGGTCAAATTGTAAGGAACGAGTTAGAAAATTTTTCTCGTGAACTACAAAATAATGCATATTATGATGAAGTTCGTACTCCATTTATGATGAACCAACGCCTATGGGAACAATCCGGTCACTGGGATCATTACCATGAAAATATGTACTTTTCTGAAGTGGATCAAACAAAATTCGCAATGAAGCCTATGAATTGTCCGGGGCATATGCTTATTTTTAAAAACAACCTGTACTCCTATCGAGATTTACCGATTCG
>DASQIV010000069.1:0-2010 GCA_035631415.1 Pseudoneobacillus sp.
GAGAAAGCCCTGCTTTAGTTGCAGGGCTTTCTTCTTTATTTTTTCAACTTTAAAACCGCCATTGTACATCTGGATATACAAATTAATTGTTCTGCTTCATCCACTATTTTAATATCCCATACCATCGTTGTTTTTCCTTGATGTAAGACCGTAGCAATCGCTGTTACTTCCCCGTCTCGTTTCCCTCTTACGTGATTGGCGTTAATTTCTAGACCCGCTACCCCTTCTGTCGCTTTATCCACAAGTTCATAGGCACCAATACTTGCAACCGTTTCTGCTAATGCAACAGAAGCTCCACCATGTAAAAGTCCAAATGGCTGCCTAGTGCGTTCATCAACTGGCATAGTAGCAATTACTTTACCTTTTTCTAAGGTGGTTATCTTGATCCCAAGTGTTTCAATTAATGTGTCTTGAAGGTTCATTTCGTTATCCCCCTTTAGTAATCATATTAAAATAGAGCCTATTATCATTGTTAAATCATGGCATCTTAATTCTTATTATAAAGGGAAAAACTATTTATGTCCTTTGATAGAAAAGGGACTTCTACTAATGTCGAGGTGAATCGTTATGAATATTCGTGAAGGGCTAATTCCAACCGTTCTTGGAACAGCCGTAACGGCTGCTGGTTATGCTTTAAAACAAAATCGAAAAGTAGATAAAATGGTTTCAAATACCATTTTTGGTTTTGGCCTTGCCCATATTGTCTTGGGTGCAATTGATTTAATTGAACATCGTGACTAACACATTTCAAAAACAACGGCAGCAATCATTATGCTGCCGTTGTTTTTATATAATTTGCTTAATTTTTTTATTATTTTCAACATCTTCTTGCTTTTTAAAAAACCATTTCATCATCGGAGGAGTGACTATTGTTGTCACCAATATGACTACTACAAGGACCGCAAACATATCTTGTGTCAGCAATTTAGCTTCAATACCAATTGCCGCAATGATGAGTGCGACTTCCCCCCTTGACACCATAGCAGATCCTATACCAAGTGAACTGTTCCAATTAAATCCAGCCAACTTCGCTCCTGCTGCAGCTCCAACCATCTTGGTTAGTATCGCCACTATACTTAATGATACAATTAGGCCTAAATTTTCAGAAATACCAGCGAATTCGGCCGTTACTCCAATAGATGTAAAAAAGACAGGCACAAATATGGAATAACTAATCGTTTCAACCTTCTCAAACACTTCATGTTTAAAGTTTGTCACACTAATAGCTACCCCGGCGATATACGCCCCGATAATGGCAGCTACCCCTGTGTATTCAGCAAGATAGGCAAATACAAAACAAACAACTAATGCTGACGATATAACCGTTTCAGTGACTCGTAATGATGAAAAGTGGTTCAAGAACCAAGGAACTACCTTCCATCCAACAAGAATGGCACCTACAAAGAATAAAACCTTTTTCAATACCACCATTGTTAAATTGACATCGCCTCCAGCAAAACTCATTAGGAATTCCAAAGCAATAATAACCACTACATCATCAATGACAGCCGCCCCTAAAATAGTATTGCCTTCTCGAGTCTGTAATTGATTCATTTCTTTAAGTGCCTGAACTGATATACTTACACTCGTTGCCGACAGCAATAAGCCTAAGAACATAGATTGTATTCCGCTAAGTCCTAACATCAAACCAGAAAAATATCCTAAAAGCAATGGAACAGCAATTCCACCTAATCCAACAAATGTGGATGCCTTCCCCGTTTTTTTAAATTCATCTATATCTGTTTCTAATCCCGCTATAAACATTAGTAAAATAACACCAATTTGACTAAATTCCGCCAATGTCTCTGTTTCTTCAATTAATCCTAAAACAGATGGTCCTAAAACAATTCCAATTAAGAGTTTACCGAGTACAGATGGTTGGCCTAATCTTACACTCAGACTCCCAGCTATTTTGGCTGCAACTACAATGATTGCTAACTGAAGTATTAACATTTACATACCACTCCTTATGTTTTATCATTTGCAAAAAAGTAAAAAAAACACAAAAAG
>DASQIV010000070.1:0-11939 GCA_035631415.1 Pseudoneobacillus sp.
GTGGAACTGGGGAAAAAGGTCATTTATCAAGGAGAAGAATATATTATCTTTTATACATACCAAAATGGATATTGTGAAATAAAAGAAATAAACGACTCTAACATTATCAATGTTCTATTGGTTCCAGAATCAAAAATTCAACCAGCATGCTAAAAACAAACTCATCCAAAAACATGAGTTTGTTTTTTTGTGTCAGGAGGATGCTAATAACCAAGCGGTCCTATTTATTTTCCACAAAAAAACTCGCCCTTATAAAAGGCGAGTATTTTTATATTTCTTGGTTGTTCTCTTCAATTTTCACTTCGTTTTCATCTTTATGGTACGATTGGAAGCTATTTATCAGAGTTTCAAGATGCTCCACATGTTCTCCGTAATCCATTATGGTCGCGATAATCTGCATGGTGTGATAAAGCAACGATTCGTTTTCCTCATTTCGTTCTAATGCAATAAATAACTGAAACAGTCCTTTTTTATTTAAACAAACATTCCCACCATACTCCAAGCTTCCATTTTGGATTTTTGTTTTTCCGATAAATCTTAATAGAAGTTGTTCATGATGATGAATTAGGCAATCAAGTTGTTCTTGCAATTGTAGTTGAAAATCCTCTGGCATTTGAAGAAGTTCATTTTCAAATCGGTTTAATTGCTTTAATGTTTCAAGTGCTCTCTTTGTTGTGGTAACCAATTGGCGATAAATGACGAGCTTACGTGATTTAACCAGGTCATGTCTCTTTAAATAATAACGTTCTTCTTTATAAAAAAGATAAACTTGGTCTAGCCTTACGAGAGTATCTTTAATTTTTTCGATGTCATTTTTTAATAGATGATTCTCCGAAGCATGTCTTGTCGTCATTCTAATCCATTTAAGGATTTCTTCTGTTGTACTCGAAATTTTTAAGTAAAGCCTATTCTCGTATTTAGGAGGTAAAAACAAGAGATTAACGACGAAAGCGGAAAATACGCCAATCATAATCGTGGAAAAACGGATTAGGGCAAAGTTGATAAATTGTTCCCCAGGAGTTTCCATGATGGCAATAAGTGTAACTAACGATAAAGCAATTGTATTTTCAAGTTTTAATTTTAAGTTAATGGTAATCACAATAATGGCTGCTAATCCAATGATAATCACATGGTTACCAAGTAATAGCACAAATAGGACGGCCATAAATGCACCGATAATGTTACCCTGAATTTGCTCGATGATCGATAAATAAGAGCGATAGATAGAAGGCTGTACGGCAAATATTGCAGCAATCCCCGCGAAAACTGGGGAAGGGGAGTTCAATAGTTGAGCCACTAACAAGGATAAGATGATTGCGATTCCCGTTTTAAATATTCGGGCGCCAAGCTTCATTTCTCAGTATTTCCTTTCTTAGGTAATTTCTTTTTGAAGTATAATTCTTTCCAGTTTTAACTGCTAGTATTGTACTATACAGTGTTATTTATGAAACTGCAAGGGACAAATAGCTGAAAAAAATGATAAAAAAATGGCAACTGCCACACGAAAGGGCAATTACCATTTTAATAAACATCACTCTGTTGAAACGGAAGGATCTGCTTGTTCTTTAACTGGAATAACCTGCAGGAAATGTTGATCAAGATGCTCTAATAGTGGTTGTAATTGGGCTGCCTCATCCGTTTGGCCGCTTTCCATTAAAAGATTTATATATTTAGATAGCAACTCTTCTACATCGGTTATTCCTTTTGAAGAAAGACGGGTAACGGAAACCTTAGCTCCGTTTGCAATTCGTTTCTTCATTACTTCCAATGTAAATCCTAATTCAGGTTGTTGTCTTAAATAAACAACTCCACCAGTCATACCTGCACAAATCCATGGACCAGGATCACCAAGCACTAAGCCTCTACCATTTGTCATATATTCAAAAGCGAATCCTTTAATATTTGCTCGGGATGCGACGTTTCCTGCTTCCACTGTAGGGATTGGAGCTGCAATCTGACCACCAATGATCATATCAGCACCTGATAATCGAATGCCTGCACGTGCATCTGCATTACCTTGCGCCACTAATAAACCTTTTTGGGCTCCATATCCAAAACCTTTACCAACAGAACCATTATAGTATTTTCCGTCTTTACCTTTTGATTTTAAAATAATGATACTGCCGCCAAAGGACGTTTTCCCAATGCCGTCTTGTGCACCTCCGTGAACCTCGAGGTTGATACCAGAGCTATTATACGCTCCTAAACCATTTCCAGGAATGGACCCATTTTTATATTTTAAATGAATAGGAGGTAGTGATTTATATGTTCCATCAAGTCGACCGCGTACACGGTGACAAGATACTCTGCTTCCTAAAACCCTTTGTTCAGATGTAACACTGTAAAATTCTCTTGAGTAATGTAAATCTTCAACCCTGTGGTCTAAATACTCAGCACCAACCGCAGTTTGAATAGCGACAGGTTCTGTAATGACATTCATTTCATGCTGATTTAACTGGCCAATTTCAAGTGATTTTAAAAGTTCAGTTAGATTTAATTGATTTTCTCCTTTTACTTGTTGAAGAAGGTCAGAACGTCCAACTGCAGCTTGAAGATTCTGAATTCCGATAGAGCCAGCTAAACGCTTAAGTTCTTCCCCAAAGGCACTGTATAAATTGACAATTCCTTGAACAGCTAATTCTAGGTTACGTGGAACAAATTTTCTTAGACCATGCTCTTTTGCTTGAAGCTCGGATTCAATTTGAGTGGCAATCCCAACATGGCATGTATCTAAATGACATCCTTTACAAGTCGTACAGCCAATTGAAATCATCGAAAGTGTTCCAAAACCTACTCGATTTGCTCCAAGTAGCATTACCTTTAGGACGTCCATTGCACTTTTTAAACCACCATCTGCCCAAATCTCCACCTGTTGACGAAGACCACTTTCAAGCAGAGCATTATGGGCAGCCTTCACGCCAATCTCCACAGGTAATCCAACATGTTGAATTGCATGAATTCTTGCAGCACCAGTGCCTCCGTCAAAACCACTAACCGTAATGATATCGGCTCCGGCCTTAGCAATTCCTACTGCGATCGTACCGATGTTTGGAACAACAGGAACCTTAACAGCGACTCTAGCTTGATCATTTGCTGTTTTAATTTCATGAATCATTTGAGCTAAATCTTCAATCGAATAAATGTCATGATTGTTAGAAGGGGAAATTAAGTCTGATCCAATGGTTGCATTTCTTGCTTCAGCAATTTTTGCTGTTACCTTCGAACCCGGTAGATGTCCACCTTCACCAGGTTTTGCACCTTGACCAATTTTAATTTCAATTAGATTAGAAGAGTTTAAGAGTTCTGCATTGACTCCAAATCTACCAGAAGCAACTTGTTGTCCTCTCGTGTTTGGATATTTGCCAAGCATATCCTTAATTTCTCCACCTTCACCATTCATGCTCACCATATTTAAACGGTCAGCACCCTCGGCATATGCACGGAAGGCAATCTCATTTTGTGAACCGAAGGACATCGAAGCAATCACAAATGGTAAATCATGTGCACCCACTCGAATATCAACATCCTGTGGAGACAATGTCTTTTTGGATGGTTTTAATTCAGTGAGATGACGAATCGTTGTTGGATTCTCTTTTTCCTGTTCGGTAATCTTATCGCGATAAACCGCATAGTCCCCAGTTTGGGCAATTTCACCAACAGCTTTCCAAATACGAGGGAAAATATGAAACGATTTTCCAATTCTCGCATTTGTATCGTGGTAATCTTGCGCTCTTTCTTTCGCATCACTTTCCATTTTAGAAAAATGAAGACCCAATTTGTCTCCGCCAAAGAAATTGACAATATTTAAGGCTTTTGCCACTTGTTCATCTAATCCAATAGCAGAGAATAAGCGCCCATACCCACGGAGTTCATGAATACCAAGAGTTGATATCACTTTTTCCATCACTTTTGTTAAGGAAGAGTATAGATTTAACAACGGCTGCGTTCCATTCTCCATAACGGTTATAAACATGTAATACGGACTGATTAAATCTGCTCCAAATCCTACCGACAAAATTAAATCATGAAGCGAACGTAAGGAAGCAGAACGTAAAAGGATGGAGCACTCCCTTCGTAAATTCGCCGTTTGTAAAGCTTGATCGACAGTAGAGAGGACGAGGTGTGAGTCAATCCAATATTGTTCAAGGTGTGCTAATGCGTCATCCAATACAAGTAATGTTTTCCCAGATTGGACTGCAGCTACAGCTTCTTTAGCTAACCGATCTAAAGCATCTTCTATTACTTCGGTTTCTAAGAAGGTGGTAGATAAATAGGCTACCAGTTTTTGTTCCTGATAGTAATGAATTAGTTGATCAAAGCTAGGTTGGTTTAAAGTGGAAGCACATTCGTATCCAAACTTTCCTTCTATTAAAAGTGGGCTAGTTAACTCTACAACAGCTTCCGCTTTCTTATTTTCTGTTAAGGATGGTCGTTTTCCAATGACCACTCGAGTGGAAAAATGTTCTGATTCTCGATCACGGTCAATCGCAGGATTCGTAACGACAGCCACACTTTCCTTAATAAAATCTGCAATGTTTTTTCGTTCCGAATTTAATGCAGCTAAGGGGGAGTCATGACCAAGAGAACGAATGGGCTCAGCTCCTTTTTCAGCCATTTGCTCGACAAACTGAACATGTTCTCTTTCCCAACCAAATGCTTTATACTGACCATTATTAATTTTTTCAGGATAGTTCATCATTACTACCTTCTCAAAATGAGGAGGCTGTAAACGCAGATGAGAGTTAGTAAAGCTTAATCGTTTGTTCATTCTTTCGTATACTTCCTGTTGGAGGCTAGGTTGATCAAATACCTTTAAATTTTCCCCGTCCCATTTGAAACCTACCTTTTCCCCAGGAGCTAACGGCTTTGGTTCTCCTGTATATTCGGATGAAGGTATAATGCCTGGTTCGGATGAGAATAAATAGGAATCAAGTGTTTCGAGCATCCATAACGGTCTTAAACCTAAAGCATCCACACTAAAAACAGCTTCATCCTGGTAACGAGAGATAATTCCAGCTGGTCCTTGAGCAAAATGCCCCCAGGCTTCACGTACATAGGTGTACATATCTTGTAAATGCTTTGGGTAAGCCTTGATTTCGTTGATAATTGGTGGGAACATGACATCCATAGCTTCAAACAAGCTGTAACCATCACGTGAAAGAAAAGCTTCTAGTGTTCTACTTAAATCCTGTGAATCACTTCCACCCTTAACGAGCGGAACATTCATTTTTATCGCTTCATCTCTAAGCTTTTGTATCGTATTAATTTCGCCGTTGTGACCCAGTATACTAAAAGGCTGTACACGAAAAAAGCTGGATAGTGTATTTGTCGAATAACGATTGTGACCTAATGTCATCGTTGAAGCCACAAGTGGGTTTGCAAGATCTTTATAGTATTTTGGAAGAATATCACCTGCGCCTAATACTTTGTAAACTACATAATCTTGACTAAGTGAGGCAACATGAACATTTTCATTTTGTTCCAGTTCAATCGTCAATTCAAAAAGTATTTTTGAAAGTTCATGTTTTACTGCAGATCCTAAGCATGCGATTTGAAGGAAAAATGGATTTTCTTGTAGAGCAATGGGTCCAAGGGCGGTTGGATCCGTTTCATTTAGTGATTGATAGACAATTTCTAATTGATGCTTTTGGAAGGTGGATAAGACATGTGTTAAGGAGGATTCATTTTCCTTTTGTCCTAAAAAAATATGACCAATAACAAAGTTCTCCTGGTCAACAATCTCTGGTAGAACTCCCTCTTTCTGCAGTTTGTTCTTCCAGAGGGTTTTTGGAATATCAATGTGAATACCAACACCATCACCTTCATTGTTAATGAAACCAGCGCGATGATTCATGGTTACGAGTGCATTAATACAATGATCAATATTTTCTCTTGTCGGTATTTTCTTTTTTTCTAAAGAAGCGACAATTCCACAAGCATCATGCTCGTGTTCCTGGAAATTTTTAAACGTAGAAGGACTCCAATTTTTGTTCATTATCATTCGGCTTATACAACGTATCTGTTAAAGCCGATTCACCTCCTCTATATAAAAATGATATGGGGTTTTTTAATGGGGTTGATTTCTGTTTTAAAGCGTTATTGTGGTATTGCAATAAAGTGTGAAAATTGTAAATAATAGTTTTATATTATCATAAGAATTTTCAGAAATCAATTATTTATGCAATATATTGGATGGATGGGGTGGGGGTAAAAAGGTAAAATGTAAACGTTTTCAGTTAAAAACATTGAAAATCACTAGTGCTTTTGACACTAGTGATGTACAAGTTTTTGTATAATTATGCATTCGTTAATTCTTCGAAAGCTTGACGAACGGCATGAAGAGTAGCTTCAATATCTTCTTCAGTGTGGGCAATCGTTACAAACCAAGCTTCGTATTTAGATGGTGCGAGATTAATTCCTTGGTGAAGCATAAGCTTGAAAAATTTAGCAAACGTTTCTCCATCTGTATTTTCGGCTTGCTCGTAATTTTCAATCTTTTCATTTGTAAAGTAAACCGTTAAGGCACCTTTTAAACGATTGATTGTAATCGGTACATTAAATTCTTTAGCTGCACTTAAAATACCGTCTTCTAAGAGAGCGCCTAGTCGATCTAAATATTCGTACACACCGTCTTGTTTTAACACTTCTAAACAAGCAATTCCTGAGAGGATGGAAGCGGGATTACCTGCCATCGTACCAGCTTGGTAGGCCGGTCCTAATGGGGCTACTTTTTCCATAATTTCTTTACGTCCACCATAAGCACCGATTGGGAGTCCGCCGCCAATAATTTTTCCAAGTACTGTTAGGTCAGGGGTTACTCCTAATAAGTCTTGAGCTCCTCCGTACATAAAGCGGAAGGCTGTTATGACTTCATCATAAATAACCAATGCACCAGCGGCGTGGGTTAGTTCGTTTATTTGTTGTAAAAATCCTGGCTTCGGTTCTACAATTCCAAAGTTCCCTACAATTGGTTCTACTAAAACAGCAGCAATTTGATCTCCCCACTTTTCTATTGCTTGTTTAAATGGTTCAATATCGTTAAAAGGAACGGTAATAACCTCTTGGGCAATGCTTTTAGGTACACCAGCTGAGTCAGGTATACCTAGAGTAGAAGGACCAGAACCGGCAGCCACAAGAACTAAATCCGAATGGCCATGGTAACAACCAGCAAATTTAATAATCTTATCTCTTCCTGTATAGGCCCTTGCAACCCTAATCGTTGTCATAACGGCCTCTGTACCAGAATTAACAAAACGAACCTTTTCTAATGCGGGCATCGCTTCTTTAAGCATTTTCGCGAATTTCACTTCATGTGGTGTAGGTGTTCCGTAAAGAACCCCTGTTTCAGCTGCTCTAGAAATCGCTTTTGTGATATGTGGATGAGCGTGGCCTGTTATGATAGGCCCATATGCTGCTAAATAATCTATGTATTGATTCCCGTCAACATCCCAAAAATAAGCACCTTGAGCACGTTCCATTACAACGGGAGCGCCGCCGCCAACTGCTTTGTAAGAACGAGAAGGACTATTTACCCCTCCGACAATATGTTCTAAAGCTTCTTCATAAATTCTTTCTGATTGATTAAATTGCATGAATGTAAACCTCCTAAAAATCAATTGCGTTCTTATTCTAGCATGTTTTAAACCTGTAATCTCCTTTTCTAAATTTTTAAAAAGTCCTTGTTAGGGTTCACCTCGTATTTTCTGGGCCAAGCTAGCATACACATTTATAATAGGTAGAATTTCTGTAGTTAGCCTAATTAAAATACGTGAGGGATTGATTATGTTATTTGTTCTCTTGTTACTTTCAATATCCACAAGTATTGCAATGAGCATAAAAACAATGTTTACATCTTATAGAATTAAAGGTAAAAGGTTATCCTTGGAAAATTTTTTAGTGTTAGCGATGCTTTATGTAACTGTTACGTTAGGTTTTGCTCTTTTATATCTTTTGTTTGAAATGAATGGTTATCCGGTGGTGAAGGATGGTGTTTTAACCTCTGGGGACGGTTTTTTAATGAAGCTAGAATCAAGCTTTTATTTTAGTGCAATGACTATTTTTTCGGTAGGATATGGTGATATATACCCTCTAGGAATTGGGCGGATGCTTGCGGTCTTTGAAGCATTAATTGGCTACACCATACCAGCAGCCTTTGTTGCTAGAGTAATAATAGATTAATAAGCGCAATATTTGTTTTTAAACTCCAAATTGTATAGTCTTTAAATAAATATTCGATTTATTTGGAGGTTTTTAAAATGGCAATACATATTGGTGAGTTAGCACCGGATTTTCAGTTAGAATCTAATAATGGGGAAAAAATAAAGCTTTCTGATTTTCGTGGGAAAAATGTTGTTCTTTATTTTTATCCAAAAGACATGACTCCAGGCTGTACGACTCAAGCATGCGATTTTCGTGATCAACATGAAAAATTTAAAAAAGTAAATGCGGTAATCTTAGGAGTGAGTCCCGACCCAATAGAGCGTCATGAGAAGTTCATTGAAAAATATGGACTGCCATTTCTGTTGTTAGCGGATGTAAATCAGGAAGCCGCAAATGCGTATGACGTATGGAAATTAAAAAAGAACTTTGGAAAAGAGTATATGGGAATTGAAAGGTCAACCTTTATAATTGATAAAGAGGGTAAATTAGTAAAAGAGTGGCGTAAAGTAAAAGTAACTGGTCATGTTGAAGATGCTTTAAAGTTTATTGAAGAAAATCTGTAAAGCCTATTTTATATATATAAAGGCTATTGTCCATTCCAACAAAGTAGAAATGCATACATTGTATTAGGGCATACCTCCTCAGATAAATTTTTTAGGCAGATCAATCAGTTGATCTGTCTCTTTTTTAATTATCGCTATTTAAATAAAACGGCTAACTACTATCTTAGAAGGAATATTAAAATTGAAAATTCCGAAATTCCTTCGTGAATGACCTTATTTTTGATGATATGATGGAAGAAAAAGTTGAGAGGGGTTACATTAAAGAAAAAGCCGATGAGTTTGAAATATCTAAAGCATGACCTTCATACATATTAAATTAAGAGTAATCGATAGAGATAGGGGATAATAATTATGAAAATTTATACAAAAACAGGTGATAAAGGTACAACTTCGCTCATTTATGGACAACGTGTAGCGAAAAATAATGCGAGAGTTGATGCGTACGGATCTTGTGATGAAGCCAATTCCGTAATTGGACTTGCTCTAAGTTATTTGAAAAATACCTCATTTGAAGGAATGTCAGAATTTGAACAAATCTTTTACAAAATTCAAACGACTATATTCCATGTTGGAGCAGAATTAGCTACACCAGCTGGGAAAGAAGTTAAATGGAAGATAAAAGATGAGGATATTGTAGAATTAGAAAAACAAATTGATGTTTGGGATTCTGAGTTGGAGCCATTATCAAACTTTATTTTACCAGGAGGACACCCTTGTGGGGCTACTCTTCATGTAGCAAGAACGGTGGTAAGAAGAGCGGAACGTAGCGCAGTTACATTAGGGGATGAAATAAACCCATTAGTTCTTTCTTATTTAAATCGATTATCAGACTTTTTATTTGTAGCAGCAAGATATATAAATTTGAAGCTAAATGAAATGGAGAAGCCTCTACTTCCTAATTCTTGAAAAATCACTATGAGCTTAGTTAATAATATTGACAAGAGAGATAAATAATTAGTACACTAATTATAAACATTATAAAGTAATAATCTTTTCAGAAAGAGGTGCATGGCGGTGTCAAACCAGTTGAAAGAAGCATTGGATACATTAAAGGAGACAGGAGTCCGAATAACTCCTCAACGTCATGCTATATTAGAATACTTGATCAACTCCATGTCACATCCTACAGCAGATGATATATATAAGGCTCTTGAAGGAAAGTTTCCGAATATGAGTGTTGCAACCGTGTATAACAATTTACGTGTTTTCCGAGAAGTAGGTCTTGTAAAAGAATTAACTTACGGTGATGCTTCAAGTCGATTTGATTATATTACGTCCCAACACTATCATGTAATTTGTGAGGATTGTGGTAAAATTGTAGATTTTCACTATCCAGGACTTGATGAAGTAGAACATTTGGCTTCTCATGTAACAGGCTTTAAAATTGGTCACCATCGGATGGAGATTTATGGTGCGTGCCCAGATTGTTCTGCGCAAAAAGCGCACTAATATCTTCAAAAAAAGAAAGGATGGCGTTAGATGCCATCCTTTTTGCTTTTTCGATTGTAGTTTTCGTCAAATTCTTTTCCTTCAAGATTAGGGTCTAACGTTAAGGATTCATTGCAATACATACACATATCAACACGACCGAGCATTTTTGTGGGTTTCCCACAGTTTGGACAAACGACTTGAACAGTTTTAGTAGAAAGCATACCAATCCAGAAGTAGACAACGGTGCTTGCTACAATAAATAAAAGGCCGAGGATCATAAAAGTAGTCATGAGAATAGGAGAATTTCTGAAAAATATTCCACCATACATGACAATAAACCCGATGAAGATTAAACTTAATGCAAAAGTTCTTATTTTATTAATTTTACTAGAATATTTAGCCATTGTTACGCCCTCCTAAAGGATAACTATATCACAAGTCTTATTTTATTTGTTAATGAGATTTCATAACAACTTTAGAAGAAGGAAATTAACACTAATTGTCGAAACTATAGCTAGAACATATTGTTCAATTCCTAATGTCATTAAAATGGTAAAGGTGTTTGAACATCAATAATGGAGGCAGAGGTATGGAAGACATTCTAAGGCCGATTTACCAAGAAAGAGCGAGTCACGCTAATACTCTAGGTGTCTTAATAATAGAAAAAGGATTCATGAAAAACTATACAGATAATTTTGATGCTGTTCTTTTAATTATTTTAAAGGAAAGTGAGCACCCTTGGTTTGTAAAACACTATACTTCTGACGAAAAAAAAGCTTCAATGCATATTGTTTCTGAAGAACAATTGAGAGAATGGATTTTATTAGGGTCAAACCGAAAAATATTTGATTGGCTTTTAAATGGTAAAATATTGTTTGATCGTAATGAATATTTGGAAAATCTAAAAACGGAATTAAGAGAATTTCCTTTCTATGGAAGGAAATTGAAAATGGGATTGGAATTTGCAAAGTTAATCAGAAGATATGTAGACGGGAAAACTTTTTTTGAGAACCATCAATCGTTAGATGCCTTTAATCATGTTGTTCATTCATTGCATCATTTGGCAAGACTAGCTGTAATCGAAAATGGGTTTCATCCGGAGGTTACTGTTTGGCAACAAGTGAAGCAAATCGAACCAGAGATTTTTAAGTTGTACGAAGAATTGGTGAATAGCTCAGAAACTTTAGATAAACGCTTAGAACTTCTATTCCTAGCTAGTGAGTTTTTAATACACTCACGTACAGTTGTTGGTATATCACACTTAATGGATATATTGGCAACGAAAGAGCATTGGTCTTTTCAGGAAATGATGGAGAACAAAGAGTTATCTTCCTATTCGGTGGATTTAGAAGTTCTGTTGGATTATCTCATTGATAAGAATTTTATTCGAGTGGTTAGTATGGAAACGAAGGGACAAGGTATTTATCATCGATATTATAAGGTTAAAGAAAAATTATCCTAAAAAAATAATATTATCTATTGACCTTTGATAGAATCCTTGTTATATTAATATCCGTCGCTACGACAAACAGATTAAAAGTTATCGTGGTTGACGGATTTTAAAAAGTTTTAAAAGTTGTTGACATTAAAAAAACAACATGATATATTATAAAAGTCGCTTCTGAGAGGCGCTTAAGTAATTGCTCTTTGAAAACTAAACAACCAAACATTAACAAAGGTAAGGCTTCTATTATAGAAGTTTTAAAAAAAGCCAGAGTAAACTTTATGAGCTAAATCATCTCTTTTTTGGAGAGTTTGATCCTGGCTCAGGACGAACGCTGGCGG
>DASQIV010000071.1:0-7928 GCA_035631415.1 Pseudoneobacillus sp.
ACGGCACATTTATTTAGAACAGGATACAATCCAAGAGAATTCAACATTTTCATTTCATAAATATGAATAAGTATCTCTAAATCATGTTCTTCATTCATATAATTTAATGTTTGTGATAAAAGTTCGAATAAGTAAGGATTAGGTTTTTTTTCATCAGTACATTTGTCAGTTAATTCTAGAATATAGCTTCCATAAGCAGTCAGTACAATATCCTCACGTATTGTTCTCATCGAGGAAATGATTTCCCCCTGTTGTAACGTTCCTAAACCTGTTCCTCTTTGAATTAAATAGTAACCATAAGTGAAAAGCTGAGTGATAGCTGCCAATCGGCTATTGGGCTTTTTAGCCCCTCTAGCCATCACTCCTACCTTTCCCCATTCTCGTGTATATAAGGTTACAATTTTATTCGTTTCACTATAATCTGTAGTCCTAATGACGATGCCTTCACACTTTTGAAGCATCTAGCTTCACCATCCAAATCTATGAGATGGGAAAATCAACCTCTGCTAGCTCTTCGTCCTGATTTCTGGGTATTTCTTGCTTTTCCTTCTCTAACTCCTTAAAGATTAGATAAGTGTCAATGTTACCTGTTTGGGAAAAGACTTTCCAGGTAAAATCTAACATCGAAAACCCCACCTTTCAATTTTTAACTAGCAATAAAAAATTAAATCCCAATCCTTGAATTTATCTTTGCCAACATCTTTAATTTCATGACACGAAAAATTTACTAATCAAAATAATACATAAATAAATTATTTTTTAATATGGTATTAAGGTGAGCTTAATACTCATCTTCCCTAAAACCATAATCACGCAATTGCCCCATCTTATTACGCCAATCCTTTTGGACCTTTACCCAAAGCTCAAGAAAAACTTTAGACCCTAATAAACTTTCAATATCCGCCCTAGCACGTTTTCCTATTTCCTTTAACATGGTCCCTTGTTTGCCAATAATAATGCCCTTTTGAGAATCCCTCTCTACAATCACTGTAGCCATTACATGGATGACATCTTGATTTTCTCGACGTTCCATTTTATCAATTACCACTGCTAGTGAATGTGGAATTTCTTCTCTAGTCAAATGCAGTGCTTTTTCGCGTATTAACTCAGATACAATAAACCTTTCAGGGTGATCTGTAACTTGATCTGCAGGATAAAATTGTGGTCCTTCAGGTAAATATTTTTTTATGACCTCAAGAAGGCGATCAATATTATTCCCTTCTAATGCCGAAATGGGAACAATTTCTTGGAATGGATACTTTTCCTTATATGACTCAATAAGTTTAAATAAATCGTCTGGATGTATTTTATCGATTTTATTTATGATTAAGAAAATAGGAGTTTTTACTGTTTCAAACTTTTCAATAATAAACTCTTCACCACGGCCATATCCCTCTTCCGCATTAACCATAAAAAGAATAAGATCCACGCCTTTTAACGTGTTTTGGGCTACCTTCATCATAAAGTCGCCTAATTTATGCTTCGGTTTATGAATCCCCGGAGTATCGATAAAAATCAATTGGGAATCATTTGTTGTTAAAACTCCTTGAACTTTATTACGAGTTGTTTGTGGCTTATCGCTCATGATGGCAATTTTTTGACCTATAACTCGATTAAGGAATGTAGATTTCCCTACATTTGGACGACCTATGATGGAAATGAAACCTGACTTAAACTCATTGCTTTGTTTTATATTATTCATCTTTTTCCTCCGCTGCTGGATATCCTAGTATGTCTGAAATAAGCTTTTTCAAGATTTACACATTTTTAAATCGAAAGAGCCTTCATAAATATTGTTTCTTTATTTTACCTCATTTCAGCTTCTATTTCATTAGTTGTTGCAAAAACGTAATATAAAAATTTGAATTTTCTAAACATTTAACGTTATTAACCTTATTTATGTCATTTTATCGAAAGAAAAATAGTTTTTCAAATGTCCTAAAAAAACAAAAGCGCAAGCGCCTTGAACAAGAGGGGCTAGGTAGGAAGAAATAAAGTACTTTCTTCCCTGCTGGAGCTAGACGTGAATGAAAATGGTATCGATAAATATCCACGAGAGAGTATTTTATACTTCCTACAAAAAACAAAAAAAAGATGTCATTACTGACACCTCCATTATTAAAACAGTAAAATTATTTTAGGTATAAAAATAATGATCCCAATTATCACCGATAAGATCGCATAAATCAAAACAGCCCCAGCCGCAATGTCTTTTGCCTGTTTGGCTAATGGGTGAAATTGGTTTGTAACTAAATCCACAACTCTTTCTATAGCTGAGTTAAGCATTTCTAAAACAAGCATCCCGCCAATAGCAAGAAGGATAAATAACCATTCAGTTAATGAAAGGGAAAAGAAAATCGCTGCAGCTAAAACAAAAACAGAAATAATAATATGAATTCTCATATTTCGTTCCTGATTGATACAGGATCTGATTCCTTCTATGGCATACTTAAATGTATCAGATATTCGGTGTTTTCGCTCTTTATCTTTTAAGTCCATATTCATCTAAAAGATCCCTTTGTAAAGAAAACATGACTTTTTCTTCCTCTTCTGTTTCATGGTCAAACCCTAGTAAATGAAGAAAGCCATGAACAGCTAAAAAACCCAATTCTCGCAGGAAAGAATGACCATATTCTTCAGCCTGTTCTTTTGCTTTTGGAATAGAGATTATAATATCCCCTAGGATTCTTGGTTGATCTGTGCCTACTACTTCAATCTCACCTTCTCCTAGCTCTTCCATTGCAAAGGAAAGGACATCTGTTTCTTTATCTTTTTGTCGGTACTCTAAATTGATTTCGTGGATTCTTTCATTTGTGACAAATGTTAGGGAAATTTCACTTTCCGGCTCTACATTCTGCTTTTTGGCAGCAAAATTTAAGATTTTTCCAATTTCTTCTACTTCTTCATTTGATAATGTATTCGTTTCATCTAAAAAATCTATAGCTAGACTCATTTCTCATTCACCTTCTACTTTTTCATTTCTGGATATTCAATTCTTGAGTGAAAAATACCTTTTAATGTTTCACATAATGAATTAGCAACCGTATCTAATTCTTTTAAGGTAAGGTCACACTCATTTAACTGCCCATCTTGAAGTCTGTCTGCGATAATATTTCGGATAATAGTTTCTATTTGCTCTTCTGTAGGTTGGGACATGGAACGTACTGCTGCTTCTACACTATCTGCAATTCCAACAATAGCGGCTTCCTTTGTCTGTGCACGTGGACCAGGATAACGATAGTCTTCCTCTCTAGCTTCAATTCCACTTTTATTAGCTTTATGGAAAAAGAATTTTAATAAAGTAGTCCCATGATGCTGTTCAGCAATATCAACAATTTCTTTTGGCATTCGGTGTTTCTTCAACATTTCGGCACCATCAGAAGCATGTGCCACGATTATATTAACACTTGTTTGCGGCGGTAATCTATCATGAGGGTTTTCAATATTGATTTGATTTTCAATGAAAAAATGTGGTCTTTTCGTCTTACCAATATCGTGATAATAACAACCTACACGAGCTAAAAGACCATTTGCTCCAATTGCTTCACAAGCACTTTCAGCTAGGTTAGCAACCATTACACTATGGTGATAGGTTCCTGGTGCCTCTGTTAAAATCTTTCTCAAAAGAGGGTGGTTAGGATTTGATAATTCAATTAATCTCATCGTTGAAAGTATGCCAAAGCTCGCTTCAAAAAATGGTAATAATCCTATAGTAAGAACCGAAGAAGCAATCCCTGATACAAAAGCTACGATCACATAAAAACCGTAATCAAGGCCTGTATATTTACCATTTTGTATAAGCATTAGAGCTAAAATGACGACTAAATTTATGACTGAAACATATAAACCAGCCTTCAAAATTTTCGAACGATGGTTCTGCCTGCTTAAGATTAGTATTCCCGCTATACCACTACATAATATATAAATCCCAACGGTTATATTTAGAGTACCCGAAACCTCTTGATTAAATATAATGCTTCCACATACCGCAATAATCATTGTAAAAAGAATAGAAAGCTTTTCATCCATTAAAATCTTTATGAGAAGCGCTCCCATCGCAGCAGGGTATATATACCCGATTTCAGCATAATCAAATTGCTGAAATAAACTTACGATTTTCATTAAAGCTATCGCTAATATAAATATAATACTAAACATTAGTAAATAAGAACGCTTTGTCTCAGTAGGGACTTTTAAGTCATAAAAGTAATAATATACTGCTACTAATAAAATTAATGCTAGCAGAGTTAAACCAATAAAAGGTTGTATGGCTTTTTCACTGTTCAACATCCCGACTAATTCAAGTTGTTTGTAAATTTCTTGATTAATCAGTTGACCTTCTTCAACAATAATTTGTCCTTGAAGAATCTTCACTGGTTCAATATCCTCTACTATCGTTCGCCTATTTTCTTCTGTTTTTACTTGATCATAAAATTCATTTTGAGCAACTGCGTATCTGCCTAATTCAATAGCTGCTTTTTTCAAATCTGAAGTGAGACTAGAAAATTTTAACTGTTCTTCTAATTCCTTTTTTGAATTTTCAACATCTTTAGCAGGAATACGATCACTCATTACTTCATTGATCGCCGTAACCGTTAAATCCTTCGCTATTGTTAGGTCATCCTTATTTGCTTGGAGTAACGCAATAAATGTTTGGTCTGAAAGTTCCTTTGTTTCGTTTTCTGTTAATTTCTCTTTTAACTTTGCCACTCTGTCCTGGATGCTCGTATTGGATGGCAAGGTACTATTTTCATGTTGTTCAGCTTCCTTGACTTCCACATTGACTTCCATAGCAGCATCGAAGATAGAGGTAGTTAAATCTATTCGATTCTCTGCAATATCTTTATTTAAAACATAAACATCCGGCACATTTTCTAATGCTTCTTTTCTTTTTCGCTCGGTACTTACCCTATCCTCTACGGTGCTAGGAGAACGGACAGTTTGTTTTGCTACTTCAAATTTATGTAAATCTAATTTTTCTGGTTTTACGTTATTGTACATGGCTATAAATAAGACAAAACCCATAATCAAATACAATAATACGCGAAAAAATGAAATCTCTAATAAATTTCTTAAACTACCTAAATGTTTTTGTAAATTAACCATTTTTTCCCCTCCTATCACAGTCATTAATGACTTGATAAGCAAATGTTTTTTTACAAGATATCAGTTTCAATATTACGATGCTTCTGTATTATGTAAAATCATAACAGTTTTTATTTGTTTTTTCACTATAAACCACACTTTTAAAAAAAGAAATAGAGATTAGTCTTAAGAATCTCCATCTGTAGACTAATCTCTATGTGAATAATTTTATTGTTGATTTTCATATGCAGCAATAATTCGTCCTACTAGAGGATGACGAACAACATCACTTTGTTCAAGGTGAATAATGGAGATACCCTTAACATTTTGAAGCACTTCTTCTGCGACAATTAATCCAGATTTTGCTCCCTTTGGTAAATCCACCTGAGTTCTATCTCCGGTAATGACCATCTTAGAGCCAAATCCTAAACGAGTTAAGAACATTTTCATTTGTGCATGTGTTGTATTTTGTGCTTCATCAAGTATAACGAAAGCATCATCTAAAGTCCGACCTCGCATATAGGCTAATGGAGCAATCTCAATGGTACCACGCTCCATCATCCTCTGAGTATGCTCTGTGCCTAAGATATCATGAAGGGCATCATACAGAGGTCGTAGATACGGATCAACCTTTTCTTTTAGGTCTCCTGGAAGAAAACCTAAGCTTTCTCCAGCTTCAACAGCTGGTCTTGTCAAAATAATTCTATTTACATGTCCATTTTTTAATGCATTTACAGCCATTACAACGGCTAAATATGTTTTTCCTGTTCCCGCAGGACCTATTCCAAAAACTAGGTCGTAATTTTTAATGGCCGAAACGTAATGTCGCTGTCCTAACGTTTTTACACGGATAGACTTTCCTTTTATATTTTTCCCTATTTCTTCCTCATATATCTCAGTAAAATAATCTAAAGTTCCTTTATCTGCTAGTTGAATAGCATACAAAACATCTCTTGTACTTATGTTTATTCCTTTACGAATAATGAAAAGTAGTTTTTCTAGAACCTTTCCAACAGTTTCCACCTTTTCGGGATTTCCAGAAACAATGACTGTTTCCCCTCTTGTAATGACTGAAACATTTAATTCTTGCTCAAGCATTTTTAAGTTGGAGTCTGCATTACCAAATAAGTTTAATGCTTCATTTGAATTATCAAGTTGTATATCCATCGTTTTAATTTCTTCTGTCATTCTGAGTCTCCTTGAGTTATGGGTTCAGATTTTGCTATATTTTCTATAACTTGGAAATGAATCGATATTTTAACTTTACCATTCTCAAATGATTGGTGCAAAACTTTTTCACCCTTAATTTTAGCATCTTCAGAAAGTAGACTTTTTATATCTTCTCTTGCTAAATTCTTGGCCATTACAATCGCTTCCTCTTTGGAATACTCTCTTGTTACCTTTTCTCTCTCTCTATAGGTGTCTAAAACATATGTGATTGGTAAGTTCCATTTTAAAAAGCGAATATTCTTTTCTAATGTTTCCTTCTCGAATTCATTAAACTTCATTTTCCCAAATCCCCATACAGGAATATTCAGCTTGCCAATTTTTATAGAATGCTTTAGCTTCTCTTGTCCATTAAAAACGTAAAAATTGGATTTTAACGGCAAATCCACTGAAGTTTTATACCAGGTTTCCCCTAGTATTTCCCCTTTTGCAGGAACCATCTTAGGATTGTCCTCTTTTCCAATCAAACCAGAAATAAGTAGCTGACCTGGTACAACCCGATCATTCAACTTTACTTGTGACTTTCCATTTTCAACAAACATTTTAACAATAATGGCTTTTTTCTTTGCCACTAAATTTCTCGGATTCAGAACTTCAGGTTTCTTTGGCTGGTTTTTTTCCACTACCTGAAAATGATAGGTTGTCCCCTTTAATTCAACACCAACCCAAGTTAATACTTCAATCTTATTCGTTAATTTTCGTTGAATCGTCTCTACATCATCCATATAAAACTGTAGCTTACCAACCTGAATTCCCATTTCGGTTAGTTGTTTTCTTATTTGATGCTCTGTCGCAGGCTTTGCACCCTTTATTTCTATTCCCCAAACCATATTTGAGAGGAGCATTATGACTAAAATAAATCCGATTGCCCCAATTAGAAAACCACTATTACGGAACAGCCTTTTCAATAGAAAAGGCGCTCCGCTTCTTTGAAGAAATTTCACTTTACAATCGGATCCTCTTTTATGCTTCCTCAATTCATTTACATCACTTAATTTCATCTTAAAGATGATCGTATTTGTTCCACATTTTTTTACATTCCAAATAACCAGATTGTTTCGAGTGAGGGAATTAATAAATCTTTCAATCCCTTTTCCAGTAATTTTTACAGTGACTATGCCGGAATAAAATTCGATCCACTGATTCTTCATTTTTTTCCCCCTGAATTAATCATTAATATATAGGACTTGATCAATTTTTCCTTCTAAGAGTATTTCTTCTGGTAGGATCGTTTTAATGACAAATCCTTTTCCTTTCACAAGTAATTGGCCTTGTTTTAATAAAAGACGTAATTCACGGTCTGAAAAAGCCAATAAACCACGGTGATTTTCTATATAAATATGGATTTGTCCAATCATGGTAATTCGGGGTAAATCCATCATGACATCTTGAGGAAGATCCATTTTTTCCGTCATCCATCGCCGGACCTTCAGTCCCAACTTTATTGCCATAAAAAAAGAACCCCCTTTCATCTCAAATGTATGAGAGAAAAGGGATTCTTAGAACAACAAAAAGCGGAAGTGCCTTGCTAGCTCCGACAAGCAAATGTTCTCTAACAAGGAAAAATGAAGTTCAATTTTTCCCACTTGAAGTCGTTTTTTGACTTCATGGGTTAG
>DASQIV010000072.1:0-4254 GCA_035631415.1 Pseudoneobacillus sp.
TCTACCACCATTGCTTGACTTGCAGGAACATAAAGCGAACCAAAAAAACCAATAAAAGAATAACTAATAAAAGCAGTCCAGGGAGAAGTGATCCAAGGTGAATTGGCACAGGCAAATAGAAGAAAAAAGAATCCTTGACCTAACGAGGCAAAGACCATCATACGTTTTCTTCCAAAACGGTCAGCACAATATCCACCCAATAGGTTAGCAAACACAGAAAAAAGCTGTGAAAAAATAAGGAGTAACCCTACTTTCCCTTTTCCGAATTCTTCGGCAAAGTAAATGGTTAAGAAAGGGAAAAACATCCAATACGTAATATTCATCATACCTTCGCCAAATAACCGAATCTTTAGATTGATATCCCAATCTCTAATTTTCATATTGTTTTTCCTTTCTCACATTTGATAACTATTTTCCACACAATGTAACCTCTCACCTTTGATAGCGAGAGGTTTTCTAAATAACAATTGGTATTTGTTTTTAATTAAGCAAGTGGAGATAAATGTTCGTGTATTAATTTCCATTCACCATTTTCATTTACAAAAACATTCGTCCCCTGCCCTGTTCCCTCTTTGGATTCCCCGTTGATATATCCCTTCCATTGGTAAACAAAAATACAAATTGCAGAATTTTCATTAGATGCTAGCCACGTGATATCCTCTATGGTATAAACCTCATCCTCAATCGCCTTCCAACTTCCTTCAAAATAAGTTTGGATTTGATCTTTGCCAATCCAAGACTTGTTCGTAAACATATACACAGCATGATTTGATAACAGCTTCGCTACATGTTCAAATTTATGTGAATTGGTAGCATGAATATACGCATCTAAAGCATTTTGAACAGTCTTCATAAAATTCTCCCCATCTCTTTAATGAATCTTTGTAGTACAAAGTACAAAGAACTCTCTATTAAAGAGAGTTCTATCTATTTAGAAAGCCGTGATACATAGTGGTTTTTGCATACTAGAAAATAATCGGTTTATCTGAGGCACCATTTTTTCATTACTCACTTCAACTTGACCAAAGGTATATAACTTTTGGAAAGAGATTGCCCCCATTAACAGGGAGGAAAGATCTGCTATTTCCATATTAATTTCCACATCTGCTTGTGTCTCTAGGGATACAGTAGCTTTCCCTTCATTAAAATCTATGACAACGCTTCTACTATTTTCTTCTTTAAAACTATCAATGATCGTTATACCTAGTTTTAATGTCCCATGATTAAAATTATATTCACTTAAATTTTCAATAAATCGATCGAAATGAATAATTCGATACATCAAGCCGACTCCAGCGTTATTCATTTCATGGTACACACTAGGAATTAAGCGATTCGAGCCATTTCTAGGATCAGCAATTAAATATTCCATTGCATCCTCTTGAGTATTGAGCTCAACCCGATGAATTTGATCGTTCTGACTATTTAAGAATGTTGATAATTTGGATAAAGCTACTGGATTTTGGTAAATCATTTCTTTAATCACTATATTATTATGAACAAAATTCGTTTCGCTCATCTTTTTAAAAGAGAATAACATATAGCCTTCTAGTTTATCTCCGTTAAGGTAACCAACCAGCTTATTATCAGGATGTTTAAACATCACTTCGACATCATGGTCAGTCTTTAACATCATTCCGTGAGTGGCATTGGCATATTGATTATAGCAATCTTTAACAAATTCCTTATGTGACTGGTTTAAAAATAGAAGTCCCTCTTTAGAACCTCTTGCGGGGAAACTAGACGGTTCAATATGATATTGATTGATTTTCGTTCCATAACCAAATCCCATTTTTTTATAAAAATCGGGTCTAAAAGGATAGAGGGCTACTAAAGAGACATCCCGATCCACAAAGTGCTGAATAAAGTAACTGATTAATTCTTTTGCTACTTTTTCTTTTTTATGTAACAAGTCTACAGCGACTAGACCTACTCCACCTACATCTACAGTTTTGTTATGAAGATTCATTTGAAAATAGTGAATTCTCATTCCGCCAACTAGTTTTTCGTTTCGAAAGATACCATAAAATTCAATGGATTTTTCGTTTTTTTGTAGATTCGTAAGCATAGTGGAAAATCGTTCTTTAAAGTCATGGGTATTTTGCATCGTTCCTGGATAAGCATTAATTGCTATTTCTACAAATGAGGGAATTTCTGAACCCTCTAATTTTCTAATTACACTAATCATATTAAGGTCTCCTCTACCTAACTACATGTCTTTCGTCATATAAACTTGGCTGGCAATGGGTTTAAAACCTAATTGGTCTAATACCTTATAGGTGAGTGAACTTTTTGTTTTTGGTAAATTTGGAATCACTCTTCTTATATCTTCTTGGAAAGAGTTAAACAAATGTTGAAGCAAGAAATGGATGATACTTTCTGCATCCTTTCGATTTGGATCGGCTTCACATTGAAAAAGGGTGGTTCCTATATGTTTACCTTGAGGATCAAAAGAACGTTTGTAGTAGGCATAACCAATCTCAGTCCCTTCCATACCCTTTACAAGGATGGCTTCCCCCTCTTTAGCTGCTTGCCAGTGAGTTTGCCAAGGATTCATACCTTTATAAAAAGAAAGTGTACCTATTTGTTGAGCAACAGCTCTTTCAATCCGGTAATCCTGATAGGAAGGAACTTCTTTTAGGGTAAAACTACCTTTTAGCTCTAGATGGACTAAATTATCAACTACCTCAAAGCCAATCTTTTGATATAGGGCAATCGCTCTTTCATTATCACTAATCGCCTCTAATGTCGCTACGTCCACGCCCTCTTCTCGATAGATTCTTAAGGTTTCCTCCATGAGAATATGGCCAATCCCTTGTTTTCTAAGTTGTGAAGCAACCCCAGTCCCACCATTCCAAGCAACCTTCTTTCCATTAACAAGACGTACCCCATTTTTGACAATTCCAACTGGCTCCTTGTCTTTAAAGGCCACAATTGATAGTCTAGGTGAAAGACCCTCTGTTACAACACGGGTAATAAAATTCTCAGACGTGGTAGTCGCATCAAAATAATACCCTTCAAAACCAACATTCCAAGCTTTTACACCCTCTTCAATGGTGCATTCTTCTAATCGTTTAATTTCTATCATATATAAACACGCCCCTATTAATAACTCCTTTAAGACTATTACTTTATCAGTATTATACTTTTTTAATTAAAATTTAATGCTAGACAGCGTGTTGCTATCGATATTTTTTATTAATTCGACAAATAGATTAACCGAGTTCTCGAAGTCATCATAATGAAGAATGGATGCATGGCTATGTATATATCTCGTCGCGATGGTAATAGCCAATGACGGAACACCATTACCAACTTGATGAATCGCACCAGCGTCTGTTCCTCCACCTGACATGGATTCGTATTGGAAAGGAATCTTATATTTTTCTGCCAGTTCTATTACAAAATTCCTTAGTCCAACATGGGGTATCATGGATTTATCTAAAAGCACAATTTGTGGCCCTTCACCTATTTTTGCGGGTATGTCTGAATTGATTCCTGGAGTATCTTTTGCTACCCCAACATCAATCGAAAAAGCAATATCAGGTTGGACAACATGAGCAGCTGTTTGAGCACCCCTAAGTCCTACTTCTTCTTGAACTGTTGCTACACCATAGACCGTATTAGAGTGATTTTCATTTTGTAGGCGTTTAAAAACCTCTACTAAAATAGCACAACCTATTCGATTATCCCATGATTTGGCCATCATTAATTTTGAATTTTCCATAACCGTAAATGGGCATTCCGGAACAATAAAATCTCCAGGTCTCACTCCAAATTCTTCTGCTTCCTCTTTACTAGATGCACCGATATCAATAAACATTTCTGGGATTTCTACAGGCTTTTTTCGATCAGCTGTACTTAAAATATGTGGAGGTTTTGAACCAATCACACCTATAATTTCTTTTGTTCTGGTTACAACGCGTACTCTTTGAGCAAGCAATACTTGCTCCCACCAACCACCTAGAGGCATAAATTTCAGGAAACCATCTTTAGTAATTTGTGTGACCATAAACCCAACCTCATCAAGATGAGCTGCTATCATGATTTTCGGGCCAGACGATGTTCCATTTTTTACAGCTATATAACTTCCTAATTGATCTGATTCCACGGAATGAGCATATGGCTCCATCCATTTATGTAATGTATCTTTCACTTTACTTTCAAACCCTACGGCACCAGGTACTTCAGTTAGTTCCTTAAACATTAAGAATGTATCATTCATAGACAATCCTCCCATCTAAAATGACTAGT
>DASQIV010000073.1:0-2662 GCA_035631415.1 Pseudoneobacillus sp.
AGACTTAAACATTTTAAATGCTAGCTTTAGTGTGAAACAAGGACCATATGATTTACAACCAACAATGGAGGCGGTATTCCAGCCAGAAAAGAAGGTAACACGTGGAGACTATGCAGTCGCTGCAACCCGTTATTACCAAGCTTGGTTCCAATAGGTCTTTTCGTATATGAGTTGCTATTAAGTTACACCTATACCTTCATAAAAATAAAACATTTGGAACATGACGAGAGAGCACGCTGATTCAAGGGAGGACTTTGGATCAGCTTTTTTGTGTTGTGTGGGTCCGTAATATGTGATGATGCTCGGTAATCTAGCCAAATTCATTTTAAATAAAAAAATCCTTCTTTTTCCAATGGATAATGATTGAAAAAATAGAATGTAAGCGTTAAACTACTAATATGCCAAAACGTGCAATCGATTGCACAGACAATAATAACTGAAAATATATAAATAATGAGGTATATGACATGAAAAAGATATGGTGGAAGGAAGCGGTTGGGTATCAAATTTATCCACGTAGCTTTCAAGATTCAAATGGTGATGGGATCGGCGATTTACAAGGTATTATTTCGCGATTAGATTATATTAAAGACCTGGGTATAGATGTGATCTGGATTTGTCCAATGTACAAATCACCTAATGATGATAATGGTTATGATATTTCAGATTATCAAGATATCATGGAAGACTTCGGGAATATGGCAGACTTTGACCAGCTTTTATCAGAGGTTCATGCTCGCGGAATGAAGTTAATTATTGATTTAGTTCCAAACCACACAAGTGATGAGCATCAATGGTTTGTGGAGTCACGTTCTTCTAAAGACAATCCAAAACGTGATTGGTATATTTGGCGTGATGGAAAAAATGGTGCCGAACCGAACAATTGGGAAAGTATTTTCGGCGGATCTGCTTGGAAATATGATGAAAAGACAGACCAATACTTCATGCATATTTTCTCTACAAAGCAGCCGGACTTAAACTGGGAAAATCCAGATGTTCGTCATGCGATTTATGCCATGATGAGATGGTGGTTAGATAAGGGAATTGATGGCTTCCGTATTGATGCAATTAGTCATATTAAAAAGCGTCCAAGTCTTCCGGATATGCCGAATCCAAAAAATCTTAAATATGTTCCTTCTTTCGATATGCATATGAATCAAGAAGGCATCCATGAATTTTTACAAGAGTTGCAAGATGAGACTTACGGAAAATATGATGTGATGACTGTTGGAGAAGCAAATGGCGTTAAAACGCATGATGCTCATCTATGGGTAGGCGAAGAAGAAGGAAAAATGAATATGGTGTTCCAATTCGAACATTTAGACCTTTGGGATGCGGAGAAAAAGAAACAGCTTGATGTGGCTGGTTTAAAAAAGACGCTTACTCGCTGGCAAAAAGGTCTTGAAGGAAATGGTTGGAATGCCTTGTTTATTGAAAATCATGATAAGCCACGTATCGTTTCTACATGGGGAAATGATAAAGAGTATTGGTACCAAAGCGCAACTTCTATGGCGGCAATGTATTTCCTAATGCAAGGAACACCGTTTATTTATCAAGGTCAAGAAATCGGGATGACGAACGTTCAGTTCCCTTCAATTGATGATTATGACGATGTTGCCTTGAAAAACATGTACCGTTTAAAAAGAGAAGCGGGTGTTCCACATCAGGACATCATGGAAATTATTTGGTCTTCTTCTCGTGATAATAGCCGGACGCCAATGCAATGGTCAATTGAATCGAATGCTGGTTTTACAACAGGAACTCCATGGATGAAGGTTAATCCAAACTACACGGAGATCAACGTTGAAAAACAAGAACAAAATCCAGATTCGATCCTTCATTTTTATAAAAAAATGATTCGTCTTAAAAAAGAACACGATGTCTTTACTTATGGAGTATATGAACTGCTTCAAGAGGAAGATACGCAAGTATATGCTTACACAAGAACAAGCGAAGATGAGAAAGTCATCGTCATCGCTAACCTAACAGATATAGAAGCGAAGTTTGATGCAGGTACTATCAAGTTAGCTTCTGATAATCTATTGCTAAATAACTATGCTGTTGCAGAGAATGAGGATGTAAATAGCATTCATTTAAAACCTTATGAAACAAGGGTGTATCGTTTCGAATAGAATCCAAAAGCAAGTGCTGATCAAAAGGCACTTGCTTTTATTCATGTTGATAATTATTTAAATATAATTTTTTTCGCAAAAAAATATTGACGAAAACAAATTTAGAATGTAAGATATGATTCTGTTGTTAAGCGATATGAGAGATTAACGACAAACATTTTATTTAAAAAAACACTTGATAATTTTAAGTGGTTTTGTTAATATTAAAACTCGTTGCTGATACAGCAATCATTACTTTAAAAAAGTAATTGACACATTAAAGTCGAGATGTTATATTAATATCCTGTCTCGAAAAATTGCTCTTTGAAAACTAAACAAACAAAAATGTCAATTAAACTAAAATATAGTGATTGTATCCTTGTAGGAAACAACACTAGCCAACGTAAAAAATGAGCTAAATCATCTCTTTTTTGGAGAGTTTGATCCTGGCTCAGGACGAACGCTGGCGGCGTGCCTAATACATGCAAGTCGAGCGAATCTTTAGGAGCTTGCTCCTGAAGGTTAGCGGCGGACGGGTGAGTAACACGTGG
>DASQIV010000074.1:0-10191 GCA_035631415.1 Pseudoneobacillus sp.
CTTTTTGTGAACTTTTTTTGTACAATTTTTGACTTTTTTATGTCATTCTTTAAAATCCCTTTGCTATGTAAGGGTAATTAAAGCTTTTTTTCGCAAGTTCAACCGCTAGATCTTATTCAATCAGTATGTATGATAGCCATCTGGGAAAAAGATTATTATCCTTATTTATTTCTAACAGAAGAAAAGAAATGTTTCAACATTTATTAATATAATAATAGTGTTTTTAAATTTCTAATTATCCTAATTTTATAAATTTTATATTTTAAGGATTCCAATCTGTTCTTTTCTACATTTTTCCGCTATTATTGATAGGGGTTTTGCGATAATTTTTCAAACAAAAATTATTATACATTTAATTTTTATAAAAAAACAAATATCTGAACTAAGTAGTTCAAAGAAGGTGTGAATTTTGTACAAGTTTTTAAAATGGTTTGCTGTTTTAACATCAATTGCTATGCTTTTTATCTTATTAGGAGGAGCCCTTGTTACAAAAACTGACTCTGGAATGGGTTGTGGTAGGTCATGGCCACTTTGTAATGGTGAAATTATTCCCAGTGAAATAGATCTCGAATTAATTATCGAGCTCTCACACAGATTAGTATCTGGTGCCGGCGGTATCATGGTTTTAGTCCTTTCTATCTGGACTTGGAAATCGATAGGTCATATAAGAGAAACAAAGTTCCTGTCCATTCTTTCCTTTTGTTTTCTTCTCTTACAAGCTTTGATAGGAGCAGCAGCTGTACTTTGGGGTCAAAATGACTTTGTCCTAGCTCTACATTTTGGTATCTCTTTGATATCTTTTGCCTCTGTCTTTCTTCTTACTCTTTTAATATTTGAAGTTGATAAGAAATTCGAAGCAGATAAGGTTAGCATTGACCCAACTATGAAAAAACATATTTTTGGAGTTTCCATATATAGTTACCTTGTCATTTACACTGGAGCTCTTGTAAGGCATACAAAAGCTAGTCTTGTTTGTTTGGACTGGCCATTATGTTCTAATAGTGATATTTCATTGCCTACAAATTTATTTGAGTGGGTACAAATGGGGCATCGAACTGCAGCTGCTCTTATCTTTATTTGGATTGGATACAGCTTTTATTTAGCTCACAAAAACTATCGGGATCAAAAAGTGATTTATTGGGGCTGGATGATTGCATTTATTCTTGTTTCTTTCCAAGTAATAACAGGCATGCTCATTATCTTTACTATGTTAAACCTTTATATTGCACTAGCTCACGCATTTTTCATTTCTTGCCTATTTGGAGTTTTAAGTTATTTGATACTAATTGCATCTAGAACAAAAAAATAAAGCAGGAAGCTTAAAAGCTTCCTGCTTTATTTTTTATAGATGAAAGTGAGTCGAATTTTTCGAAACTGTATTCCTTTTACTCCCCTTCTCTTGCTTCTCTTCTATATTTTTGTATTTATGCTCGTAGTTAACAAACATTGAGACATTAACTAAAATTCCCATCGCAATGGAAAGCTGTAATAATGAGGATCCACCATAGCTTACAAATGGTAAAGGTACCCCCGTTATAGGGATAAGTCCCGATATTCCAGCAAGATTAATAAATGATTGAATTCCGATCATACTTGAAACCCCTATAGCCAGAAGACTTCCAAAAGGATCTTTACATCTCATACCTATTAAAATACCCTTTAAGACAATAAATCCTAGGGATAATAATACAAATGCAACTCCCCAAATTCCTAATTCTTCAGCAATTACAGCCATAATAAAATCTGTATGTGATTCTGGAAGGTAACCTAGTTTCTGGATACTTTTTCCTAATCCCAATCCTTTTATTCCCCCAGATCCAATCGCTATGAAGGAATTCACAAGATGAAACCCTTCATCTTGCGCCACTGCAAATGGATTTTTTAATGATGTAAAGCGACTAATTCTTTCCTCTGAAAAGATTTCATTTTTTAGAACTAAAATAATGGGTGCAAGTGCAACCAGAACAATTAAAAATAATTTCATAATATTTTTCAAATTCATTCCAGATGAAATGATGATAGTACCTGCAATGATGATAATAATCCCTGCTGTTCCGTAGTCAGGTTGTGCTGCAATTAGAAGAAAAACTAGAAGAAGATACGCTAATGGTGGCGCTACCCCTCTATTGAACTCATTTATATATGTTTGTTTTTTCGCATACACTGCGGATAAATAGATAATTACGCTGATTTTTACAAATTCCGATGGTTGTACACTAAAAGAACCAATCTTTATCCAACTTTGTGCATTTCCGGCTACATGTCCAACCACAAAAATTATACCTAGACCGAGTAATGAAATGATTACCATAGGAACCAATATCTTATTGCTAACAAGTGCTTTATACGGGAATAAGGCTACTGTCAAAAAAATAATAGCAGCTAATATCAAAAATATCTTTTGTTTTTGATAGAAAAAGTCACTCTCAACTCCGTAAAATTGTAAAGTAGTAACCATACTGGCACTATAAATCATGACTAGTCCAAATATAGAAAGAAGAACTATTGTAATGATGAGGGAATAATCATAGGACTTTAATATTTTTTTAACCATAAGACCTCTTCCTTATTTTCTATAAGTATAGTAATTCTACGTAAGTAGAATATTTCCTGCTGTATATTAAAAGGCCTGGGCAATTCATATAATGGCAAAACTACCCGAGTTAAGTCATTACAAAAAAACTCAAACAATTTGATACAATCGTTTGAGTTTTAAGAAGTTATTTTTTTAAAGAAGCCTCATGAAGTACAGATAATTCTTGTTCGAGTTTTCCTAAAATAGCTTTTCCTTCTTTTTCATCTACTAATCCTAAACGAACAGCAAAATCTATTTCTCTAGATAAACCGAACATCTGTGTATCCAATACCTCTTCATAAAGAGGACATTGTGGCATTGTTAAGTTCTCCATCTGTACTTTGATCAACTTTAGTATTTTATCAGCGTCAGCCTTTAAAATGGCAAAAGCTTTCTCTTGGTGATTAAGTATCATTTCAGACGCCAACATTGATCCCCCCATTTCAGAGCCATACCTATTCTTATCTATAAATTTTAACTTGATAAACTTAAAAAAGCAACCATTCTTTATTGGTTTAATAATACTAAATATAATTTAAGAGAAATGACAGATTAACTATTTATTTGTATAATCAAAGAGGATTAAATAAGGGGGAGACATCATGTTAGAAAAAATAGTGATGATAAAAGGAAAAGTAAACTATAACATAACCCTGGACCCTAGTGTATGGATTTTTGACGATCGAAAAATGGAATTAAATACGTATTTTCAATCAGACAATTCTGAAAAGAATGAGCTTGAAGAATATACTAAGGAAACATCAACACATTGGGACCGTGAAATTACGGAAGGTTCAATACTGCCTCCTACTATAAAAACGGAAAAAAAATATGTAAAAGAAAAAATCTTAAATGGAACATTTGTTATTCCATTTAAACCTTTTTTAATGAATGCATCCCCTTTAAAAGATGCTTCTAAACTAATTATGGTATCAGAGAATCAAACTATTGAAATCGACCTTGAGACTGCCTTTAATCTCATACTTGGGTTTTCACTTAATGGAAAGCCATTAACCGAAGATGGACCTTTACATGTTTATTTTGGAGATGCTTCTAACCAGACCAACCCTATAAAAAATGTGAAAGAATTCTGTATTGAATAAGTAGGTAGTTTACAAAAAGGAGGTGGGTTCCCCCACCTCCTTTTTTATACTTAAAGTAATTCTGCAGCTAGACGCGCTAACCCCGATCTTTCACCTTTTAATAGCTTTACATGCCCTGCTACCGATTGTTCTTTAAACCTTTCCACAACATATGTAAGGCCATTATTATAAGCATCCAAATAAGGATGATCGATTTGTTCAGGGTCTCCCATTAATACAATTTTACTTCCCTCACCAACTCGGGTTAATATCGTCTTTACTTCATGTTTGGTGAGGTTTTGTGCCTCATCAATAATAATAAATTGATCTGGGATACTTCGTCCACGAATATAAGTCAAAGCTTCGACTTCTATTGAACCCATTCCCGCAAGAATGGCATCCAATTCACCTGGTTTTTTTGTATTGAATAAGAATTCTAGGTTATCATAAATAGGTTGTACCCAAGGACGTAATTTTTCCTGCTTTTCACCAGGTAAATAGCCCAAATCCTTTCCAACAGGTATGATTGGTCTTGCTACTAGAAGTTTTTTATATTCTCCATAATCCTCCGTTTGCATTAATCCTGAAGCGAGAGCTAGCAATGTTTTTCCTGTCCCAGCTTTCCCAATTAACGTAACAAGAGGGATATCTTTTCTTAACAATAACTCGATTGCCATCGTTTGCTGTACATTTCTTGGATGAATACCCCAAACATGATCCTGATTAATGGCAAGCTTCTTAACTTTTTTTCCTGTCTTATCAACCATGCCGATAGCGGAAGCAGAACCCCCTAATGCATCCTTCATGATTAAAAATTGATTCGGATAAAAAGGGTGGTTTACTATTTCTGATAATAGTAATTCCCCTTTTTCATAAAAACGTCCTAATATTTCAACAGGAATATATACCTCTAAAAACCCAGTATAAATGGATTCATCTTCAATAACACGATCACTTAAGAAATCCTCTGCATACAGTCCAATAGCATCAGCTTTTACTCGTACAAGTGCATCTTTGCTGACGAGTATAACCTTTCGCCCATTTTCTTTTGTTTCTTCTTCTAAATATAAATTTTTGGCAACAGCCAAAATCCGATTATCATTCGTTTTTTCAACGAATATTTCTTGTAGCTGTTGGAATGATCGATGATTTAATTCAATTCTTAAATATCCACCATTTTCTAGTTCAATTTTTTCATGTAACTTACCAGTTTCACGCAAACTATCTAGTAACTTAGAGACCATTCTTGCGTTTCTTCCCACCTCGTCCATATAACGCTTCTTTGAGTCCACTTCTTCGAGTACTACAGCAGGAATAACTACTTCGTTATCCTCAAAGGAAAAGATAGTATAGGGATCCTGTAATAAAACGTTAGTATCAAGAACATATATTTTATTCAATCTGTCGCCTCCTGATCTAATGTTCAAAATTTTGGTAAATTATAGATGGGACTTTGCTTAAAATATATGTTCGGTCGAATAAAGATAGAAGAAATTTTACACAATAAATATTAATGACCCTTATCGTAGAAGTTTTCAATAAACTACTTGTTACTATAAGAAAGAAAACAATTTTAGGAGGAGTCCTTCTCATGAGAATATGGTTTCTTATCGCTACCTCTTTCCTTATTCTAAGTGGATGCAATAACAATGACGGAGCAGAAAATCAAAAACAAAATTTAATTCAAGTTAAAAATTCAAACATACAAAATGTCGATAGAAAATCAGGGCAACAAATTGCTCAACATTTGGTTGAACTCACTACAGGGTTACCTAATGTTGAAGATGCTACAGCAGTTGTATTAGGAAAATTCGCCTTTGTTGGTATTGATGTTGACGCTAATATCGATCGTTCACAGGTTGGTTCTATTAAATATTCCGTTGCAGAAAGCTTAAAAAAGGACCCTTATGGTGCAAATTCAATAGTTATTGCCGATCCGGATATCACTGCAAGGTTAAAAGAAATTTCAAAAGACATTGAGAATGGGGAACCAATTCAGGGGATTATCAATGAACTGGCCGATATATCTGGAAGACTGATGCCAGAAATACCTGCAGATCTTATTGACCCTAAACCTAAAACCGGAGTACAGGATCCAAAGAAACAATTAAATAAGTCAGAAAAAGATACCTTAAATAACAAGCAATATGATCAGTCTAATAAACATATGGACTAAAACAAGAACAAAAAAGCTCGTAGCATCCGCCACGAGCTTTTTTTACCAGTCATCTTTTTCTGTTTTTGGACGATTAAATTGGAACTTTCCAGAATCTAATCGGATTTTTGTTCTTTCAGCTATTCTTTCCTCACAATCTTTACACATAAATGTATGAATAGGTCGATTGCGTAAGCGCTTTGCTACTAAAGATTCATTTTCAATGGTTTCAACTTTATCACAAATAACACATTTTACCCTCATAAAACACCCCTGAATAATTAACTTCCTTATTGTATAGTATATCATTGTTGAGTGTATGATTGTATAAACTTACTGAATCAATTCTATTTTGTTTCAAAACCTCTTTAGTTGATGGAAGATGACATTTAAATGTATGATGAGAATATATTAAAGGAGGAATAACAAATATGCCAAATCAAGTGGAACCTAAGCTTATAAAGCCGTTAATGGAAGAATTACAAAAAGAACGTTTTGTTACTCTTGCAACAATTGATTTTGAAACAGGTAGTCCTAATGTTAGTGCGATTTCCTGGGTGTTAGCTAAGGACGAAGAAACAATTTATTTTGCAGTTGATAATCGCTCCAGAATCGTACAAAACATAAATCATAATTCAAATGTGGTAATCAATTTAATCGCAAATGAATCTACATACTCTATTAGTGGGTCAGCAGTTGTAAAACAAGAGAAATTGAATGATGTCCCTCTTAAACTCGCCTTAGTGGAAATAAAAATAAATGAAGTTCGTGATGTAATGTTTTACGGTTCAAAAATTACTGCTGAACCTCAATATGATAAAACTTACGATAAAGATGCAGCAGCCCGACTTGACAAGCAAGTTATGGATGCCATGAGAAATGCTTAATTCCACTTTTCAAAAAAAAGAACTCGTTTCCTAATAGAAACGAGTTCTTTTTTCATTCTGGGTAGTTTACGTATTTTTCTGGTTCTTGGTTTATTTGATCGAGCATAATTTCGATGAGTTCTCTAGGATATCTTGCCTTTTTAACTTCATTTTGATGCTTATACTCTAGATAATACATAACGGCATCAGTGGTAACGATTATATCTTCAACACCATGTTCATTTTGTAAAATATCATCAAATAATTCCTTTGTTTCCATTGCAGCCTTATCATCAGGGCGCTCGTCACAAACAACTTTAATGGTAAGCCAATTATATAGAGAATCTTGTAGAGATTTCAACGTTACCCCTCCGAAGAATTCGCTTCCGCTTCTGTCTTTTTAGATTGTTTTAAGCGAATCTTATAAATAATTAATATTAAAGCTGCCACAACTAATCCTTCTGCAACCGGTAAAAACACTCCTAAAAAAGTTAAGACTGTACAACCCAAAATTAAAAAGATATAGATAATAATGGATTGACCAATCGGTAATTTTTTAGCAAACCCTAGTTTGTAAACAATGATGGATAAGACGATTGTTGTGAAGTAAAGTAACCACATTCCTGTCTCTGGATGCTCATCTACACGAAATAAAGCAGCAAAAAAGGATAAACGTTGGCTTACGTCCATATTCGACTTATCCTCCTTTCTTTAATTCGTTTCAGCATACTTTTTCTTCTTAGTTACTCTTTCACGTTCGTTTTTATCAAGAATCTTTTTACGTAATCGAATGGATTCAGGTGTGATTTCACAGTATTCGTCATCATTTAAATATTCTAATGACTGTTCTAATGACATAATTCTTGGCTTTTTCATTGATGTCGTCTGATCTTTATTTGCTGAACGAATATTTGTTGCTTGTTTTACTTTAGCGATATTAACGGTTAAGTCATTTTCACGTGAATGTTCACCAACAATCATACCTTCATAAATATCTGTACCAGGTTCAACGAAAATAGTTCCTCTATCTTCTACTCCTAAGATTCCATAAGTTGAAGCTTTACCAGTTTCCATTGACACTAGAACACCTTGGCGACGTCCACCAACTTGTCCTGATGCCATTGGTTGATAACTATCAAAAGTATGATTTAATATACCGTAACCACGAGTTAAAGTTAAAAATTCTGTTGTATATCCAATTAACCCACGTGCAGGTACCATGAACGTAAGACGAACTTGACCGCTTCCGTTATTAACCATGTCTACCATTTCACCTTTACGTTCACCAATAGACTCCATTACTGACCCTGTATTTTCTTCTGGGATATCAATTTGGACTCTTTCAATTGGTTCACAACGGACACCATTAATTTCACGTACGATTACTTCAGGCTTTGATACTTGCAATTCATAACCTTCACGACGCATGTTTTCAATTAAAATAGATAAATGAAGTTCACCGCGTCCTGAAACAATCCATTCATCTGGTGAATCTGTGTTTTCAACACGTAAACTTACGTCCGTTTCTAATTGTGCACGTAAACGCTCTTCGATTTTACGAGCTGTAACAAATTTCCCTTCTCTTCCTGCGAATGGACTGTTATTAACAAGGAAAGTCATTTGTAATGTTGGCTCGTCAATTCTTAAAACAGGTAACGCCTCTGGATTCTCAGTAGGACAAACTGTTTCACCAACGTTAATATCATCCATTCCTGAAACGGCAATTAAGTCACCAGGAAATGCTTCTTGAATTTCTTGACGTTTTAACCCGAAGAAACCAAACATTTTTGTAACACGGAATTGTTTAACTGATCCATCAAGCTTCATAAGAGCTACTTGTTGTCCTACCTGCATCGTGCCTCGGAAAACACGACCAATACCAATTCGTCCAACGTAGTCATTATAATCTAAAAGTGATACTTGGAATTGAAGTGGTTCTTCTCTATTATCAATTGGAGCCGGGATGTGTTCAACAACTGTTTCATATAAAGCTTGCATGTTCTCATCTTGCTTATCAGGGTTCATACTTGCTGTTCCATTAATCGCAGATGCATAAACAACTGGGAATTCTAATTGATCTTCATTTGCACCAAGTTCAATAAATAAATCAATTACTTCATCAACGACTTCAGCTGGTCTAGCTGCATCACGGTCGATTTTATTTACCACCACTATCGGTGTTAAATTTTGTTCAAGTGCTTTCTTAAGAACGAATCTTGTTTGCGGCATACAGCCTTCATAAGCATCTACAACAAGTAAAACACCATCAACCATTCGCATGATTCGTTCTACTTCTCCACCAAAGTCAGCATGTCCTGGAGTATCAAGGATATTAATTTTCGTTTCCTTGTACTGGATAGCGGTATTCTTTGCTAAGATGGTAATTCCACGTTCTCTTTCAATATCATTAGAATCCATTGCTCTTTCTTCAACATGTTCATTTGAGCGGAATGTTCCTGATTGTTTTAATAACTGGTCAACCAAAGTTGTTTTTCCGTGGTCAACGTGGGCAATGATCGCTATATTTCTAATATTTTCTCTAATTTTCAAATATGTTCACTCCTATGAGATAAGTTCATTTTTTGACATTTTTTTCACAACTAAAACATTATACCATAATTAATGTAGAAACCTAAAAGCTTTTTGTGTAATATTAAAGATATGTTTATTTTTTTATTACAAAGAGCTCCCAATTTCATTTCGGAGGTATATAAATGACTCAAATAAAATGGCCATTTGTCTTTATCGCCATTCTTGCTGCAATGACCATTATGGGAATAGGTATTGCAATCGGTGAAAGAAGCATTTTAGGAATTTTTGCATGTATTCTTGCTTTAGTTTTTGTAATGGGTTATGGTTTTAAAACAAAAAAGAAAATGCGAGAAAATGGAAAATTATAATCTGCATTTTTATAACAATAAAAAAGAGGCTAGATTTTCATTAAAATCTAACCTCTTTTTTATTCTGGCTCTATCTAAATTGTTATTACAAGATTATTTGAGCAGATAATTAGTTAAAATCTGCTGATGTAAATAAGGCTTTGCCACAAAAACAGAGCTTTTTTCCATCATGTTAAGCTCTCTTCCTTCAATATTTGTTGCAATACCACCCAGTTCTTGAACAATGATAATTCCTGCCGCAAAATCCCAGGGTGCAAGTCTCATACTGATATAGGCATCAATACGACCAGTAGCTACATAGACCAATTCTAATGCAGCTGAGCCATAGGATCTCGTCCCACGTACATCTTGGACTAGTGGAATTATCTTTCGATTATCTATTCTCTTATTTTCTGTCGCCCAAATGGCATTTAACCCTATTATGGCTTCAGTTACTTTTGCCTCTTTTAATTTAGGAATGGATTTCCTATTAATAAATGCCCCTTTATCTTTCTTCGCATAATATAGTTCATCATGAACAACATCATAAATAATACCGATTATTCCGATTCCGTTTTCATATATCCCAACTGATATAGCAAAGTTACGTTGCTGATGAATAAAATTCATTGTT
>DASQIV010000075.1:0-2197 GCA_035631415.1 Pseudoneobacillus sp.
GGAAATTTTTAAGGAAATAAAAAATGCTTTTTCTTATTGTCTATATTAAGATTAATTGGATAGTATTTCTAATTTGGATTGAGGAATGATGATATGATAAAAATGAATCAATTAAAATACTTTGTAAGTACGGTTGAAGCAGGTAGTTTAACAACAGCTGCGAAACATTTATTTATTTCTCAACCTGCCCTTACCAAACATTTACTTCAGCTTGAGAGTGATTTAGGTTGTTCTTTATTTAATAGAAGAACGACTGGCATGGAACTAACTGATGCTGGTAGATTTTTTTATGAAAAGGTCATTAAAATTATAAACGATGTAGAACAGCTTACTTTTGATATGAGAGCATTTACTGAAATTAGTACGATTAGAATTGGTACCCTCCCTAGTATTGGGAGTCACTTTGTCCCAGCTTTAGTTCCAAAGTTAAATGCTTCCTATAAAATAGAATTAACGATCAAGGACACGACATCCGAGCTAGTTGATATGCTTGAAAATGATCGGATTGACTTTGCGTTTGTCCAGGATGCGAATAAGCATAAAAATATAATCGTAGAGAATCTTTTCTATGAACCATATGATGCAATACTACCAAACACCTTTTTAATTTCTGAAAGTGATAAGCTTTTTTTAGAGGATTTTCTAAAAAACGCGCTTATTTTACATAAACATCCTTGTGATATTAGAGCTTTTTTCGAAAAATATCTTAAGAAAAAAGAGTTGGATTACCAGGTGGCTATGGAACTAGAATTTAATGACTCGATTCTCCCTTTTGTTAGTAACGGTGTCGGTGCAACCATCCTTCCACGTATGGTGTCGCAACAAATTCAACATCCATCTACCATTGTAATGAAACTAGAAGACAAAAATTTTGGAAGAACAATCGACTTTCTTTATAAGTCTAATATGAAGAGGATTGCAAAGGAAATCATGAAATGGATAAAGGAAAATAGTCTTTCTGAATAAAGTAGACTCCATAGGAAATGATTGTTTTAAAAAAAGAATTGTAAATACAAGATAGATGTCTTTGAATATTGAAAACTATAGTATCTTCGTAATAATAGAACATTAGATTGAGAGGCACAACAATATGTGGAAAAACCGAAATGTATGGATTTTGTTAAGTGGAGAGTTTATAGCTGGACTCGGATTATGGCTTGGAATCATTGGCAATTTAGAATTTATGCAAGAAAAAGTGCCTTCTGACTTCTTAAAATCGATTCTGCTAGCAGTTGGACTAGTGGCGGGTATATTGGTTGGTCCCTATGCTGGAAGATTAACAGATCAACTTAGCAAAAAAAAGGTTATGCTTATTGCAGGATTTGTACGGGCAGTTAGCGTGATTTTTATGTTAGTCGCGATTAGTACCAGTTCTATCTGGTGGATGCTTGTATTTTTTGTTTTAATACAGGTATCTGCAGCCTTTTATTTTCCTGCCTTACAGGCATCCATACCTCTTGTGGTAGGGGAAAAAGATTTACTCCAATTAAACGGAGTTCATATGAACGTTTCGACGTTATCAAGAATTATAGGGACTGCTGTTGCAGGTGTTTTTCTAGTTATGATGCCTTTATTTATGCTGTATATCTGTTCCTTAATCGCATACATTGCGTTATTTATCCTTACCTTCTTCTTGAATATCGATGAAACGAAGGCTGTTGTTACACAACCAACAATGAAACATGCTGAAAAAACAAGCTTCAAAGATGTTTTTCCTATTATTAAGAGAATACCCATTGTCTATATGACATTATTAATGACGTTAGTTCCTCTTTTATTTCTTGGTGGATTTAATTTAATGGTCATTAATATTAGTGAGCTCCAGGACAGCTCTGGAATAAAAGGATGGATATATTTCACAGAAGGAATATCCTTTATGTTAGGGGCGTTCTTTATTAAAAAAATTAGTGATAAGAGCTCGCCATATACCATTTTGTTTAGCTGTTCCTTTTTAATTGGTGTTTCTCAAGTACTATTGTATTTAGCAGACATTCCATTGATTTCTCTTCTTGCTTTCCTATTATTTGGTTTTTCTGTCGGTTGTTTTTTCCCAACTGCAGCCACCATTTTTCAAACAAAGGTACCTAAAGAGTTCCATGGGCGATTCTTCTCCTTTCGAAATATGCTAGACAGAATAGTGTTTCAAGTTGTATTAATCATTACTGGCTTCCTATTGGATTTAATTGGACTACAGTTC
>DASQIV010000076.1:0-3747 GCA_035631415.1 Pseudoneobacillus sp.
ATCCCCAATTGCCACAATCTTTTCATCTTTCTTAAAAAATTCAATGGCACCTTCCAACACTTCCCTAACCTTCTCCTTTATTTCTTCTGTTACTGGTTTATCCGTTTCACCTTCGTCTTCTAGTGGTTCTTCTTCCACAACAGGGTCTTCTGAAATATGTTCCTCAACTTCTTTCTTCATAACCGAAGCTGTTGTAGTCTCCATGCTAATACTTACTTGCTCTGTTTGATTGAAATCAGGAAGAAATAAATATAGAAGGAAAGCCAGTAGGATAAGACTAGTCGTGATGATCAAAGCTTTCTTTCCATACATGTTACATCACACCCATCGTTTCGTCATTTCATAATCTATATATCTTTAAGTATAGCAAAATAATTCTTAGTTAGATTATTCTATTCATTTTACCATGCCTAACACCATAACTTGTGAAAACAAATTATGGAAGCTATCGAATTATTTATAATACAGTGTAATTTCTAAACACGAAGAGTACTAGGAAAAAAATATACCAGACATGGTTACCTAAAAAGGCACCGTCCGGCTTAAGTGAATTTATAAAGCTATTCCTTAGAAACGATCATTATTGTTTTATAAATAGTTCTATTTACAAGTAGATGAACATGAACATGAACATGAACACATCCACTTATTTTAATGAATAATTGTACCCTCCACACATTATGTTCATTATTTTTCTAATTATTTAGTTTACATAATATAATTATGTTAAATAAACTTCGAAGTCTTATCGTTCTTTATGAACATGTTCGCTAAGTGGTATTTTTAATTCCTCTATCCCCTTAACGACGAGCTTTGCCATTTCATTAGCACCCTTCTCTTGGAAGTGTACATTATCTGTAATTCCGCTTGGATAATTCGAGTATTCTCCTGCATTTAGACATAAGAAAATGTCCTTTGTCTGATCTGGTCCTAATTGCTGAAAAAAATCCTTACTTTTCGCCGTTAGGTCTATGACTGGAACGTGTACTTCCTTACCTAGTTCCTTCATGGCAGCAGGATAATTTCCATGAGTGTCAAGCGCCTGACCAGAAACAGTGAAACTCCTTCTTTCAACAGGCGTAACCAGAATCGGGATTGCCCCTTTCTTCCTTGCACCATCTATATATTGTTTTAAATAACTTTTATAAGTAGTAGTTGGATCTGTGTAACGGCTGGGGTCCTGGGATTTTTCATCATTATGACCGAATTGAATAAAAAGGTAATCCCCTTTTTTAATCTGCTTAAGAATCTTGTCCAAACGACCTTCATCGATATAACTTTTTGTACTTCTTCCGGGAACCGCTTGATTCTTCACCACAATATTTTTTTCGAACATGTCAGAGATCATCTGTCCCCAACCTGCTTTCGGGGACTTCCACTTCGGATAGTTAGCAACGGTTGAATCGCCAGCTAGATAAATAGTTATGTCTGTCCGACCTATTTGTTTTGCACTGCCGCTATATGTATAAAAAAATACGCAAATCATGATAATTAGACTGCTTACTAACAACCATTTCCTTTTCAATGCTGATCCCTCCGAAGGTGTTCAATAATAAAAACCTTCACACGAATGAAGGTTTAGGTATTCTAACTATTTTACCATAAAAATTAATAAATAATTATGAATTTTCATCATTTTCATAAGCAATAACAACTACTTTTTTATTTGTTTGTTCACTTAACTTTTCTTCAAGTAAATGAACTTCACTTATTAATTCAGGTGAAAGTGAAGCAGCGACAAAATGATTATTTTTATCCAAAAATTGAACCTCCTTTATCCATATTGGTCCTAAAAACCTAAATCATAGGCTTTCCTGCATCTGGAGAAAGATTGGGGTCACCACTACCGGTTATCATCACACTATCCGTTTGAATATCATTATTTTCTAAATTAACTTCAACGTCTTTACTACTTGGATTTTCTTTCCCCTTATGTTGAAATTCCTGAGGGATATTTTGATTATCTTTTTGCATGTTTACACCACCTTTTAAATGGTAGTGTTTGTTTTTAGTAAAATTTTATGTAACAAAGGTGGTAATCAAGGGGACGGTTCTTGTGCATCACCCGTTCATCAAACAACAACCACCAAATCCTTTCGGCGATAAACACTTAGTACCACTCCTATTAAGAGCGAATTTAATAAGGTAGGCATGATTCCATAACTCATAAATGGGAGGGATATTCCGACTAATGGGAAAATTCCCAACGTCATAGCCACATTGGTCGCGAGCTGGGCAAGATATAGCGCAACCGCTCCTACTAATAGCAGTTTCCCGTATGTGTCTTTTATTTTAGAAGAGACGAAAATGATTCTGACTGCAAACAACATAAGTATCAATACCAGTGCTGCGGCAAGTAGCCATCCATAATAATACGTAAAGGTGACAAATACGAAATCCGTATGTGCGGCAGGGATAAAATCTTTTCTTCCCACACTTCCAAACCAGCTTGCTTTCGATAGAAACTCCTCTATTCGTAAATAGAGATAGCCTGAGGTTGTCGAGAAATCTTCAGGTGTTAAAAAAGCAAGTAATCTTTCTTTTTGGTAAACCTTCAGATAGTTCCATAAAACGAGACTAATAATCAAGGCAGAACCGAATGCAACGGATAAAAGTGTTACAGTCGTTTTCCGGCTAAATTTACTCCAATATAGCATGACAAATACCATAATCGTGTAAATATAGATGCTTGTCATACTTGGAATCGCTAGAAACAAAAACACCGGGAATAGAAACAAGCCAATAAACTGCCAAACCTTAAAATGAGCATGATTGAAAAAGCTTGCCCAGGCTAACATAAAAAGTGGAATGGCCATGATGTTTTCAATCGTGAGTGATCCAATTTCAATACGTGGAACTCCATTGATCATCTGATTGGCAAAAAATCGAATCGCTAAAAGTATGAATACCCCTAAACCGTAAAACACCCATCCTCTTTTTTGCCACTTCCGATAATCGATGAACATGATTCCAACAGCAACTAAAGCTCCGAAAATCACAAAAATGACTTTATTCTGCATAAAAATACTGCTGCCAATATAGCCATGTTGACTCAAAGCCATCAATGGCAGGAACCCTAGCAGTAGAGACACTCCTAACAGAATGACCAACCACCAATCCACTTTTGGTCGATGCAGCTTGTTCATTTGAATTCCAAGCTTCGTAGGGTTTCCCATTTGTTCTATTGCTTTTGCTTCCGCCTCTTGATTTGACAATCCTTTCACTGACCACTGTTTCTTAGCTTCTTTTATATGATGATTTAATTCATCGGCGACAAATTTCTTTGCTTCCTTTGATTTGATTTGGTGAGTGACTTCATTTAGAAAGTCCTGTTTATTACCGCTCGTCAATGAGTCCACCCCCCTCTAATAATGCCTTAAACACCGCGTTTTTCTTTCCTTGCTTATTGTCTACCTTCTTTAATACTTTTCTTCCTTTATCATTTAATTCATAATACTTGGCACCAGAATCATCCCAGTTTGAACACAAACAACCAGAGTGCTCCAAACTATGTAATATGGTATATAAAGAGCCTTCATTATTTTCAAATTTTATAATTCCACGTGCTCTGAGAAGAGTTGTCAACTCAAAACCGTTTTTCGCTTGAACTAAAAGCTGCATGACAGCCAGTTGGATGTCCTCATATGTCTCAACCTGTTGTCTTGCTTTTTGAAAAATGCTCTTTTTATGTTTTTCTGTAAAGGTCAAATCATGAAAGGTTCGTTGATTCATCATTTTCTTTAAATT
>DASQIV010000077.1:0-6661 GCA_035631415.1 Pseudoneobacillus sp.
ATATATTCATTAAACTTGGAGATTCGATCAAAGCCCTCATTAAGGTTTTTGTGGACATAAGTACAGAAAACACTTCAATGTCTTGGTCTCTCAGCCCCGCTTCAAGGTCAGGTGCTTCAATCCTCACAATCACTCGATTAACACCTTTTTCCTTAATTGCTATGGCTAGTGTGGCATTTAATTCGTCGTCACCTGTAGATACAATTACAACATCCGAATCCATTACGGCTGTTTTCTCTAATGTTTCAAAGGAAAAGTCTTCTATATCAATGATATCAAATACGGAATCAGCAATCGGTATTCCTGCTTTCTCCTGTTTTAAATGATATAAAGTTGGTTCATACAAAGAAGATTTTAGCTCCAATGAAACAGGCATTGTTATTTGATTAGCACCCACAAATGCTACCTTAATCTTCTTAGCCTTATTTGCATCTTGTGGGAACAACTTTTTAAATACTGTCGGAGTGATAACACTTGTTAGGACGGCCACTAAAATGAGTGTTCCACTCATTTCCGGTGTAATAATTTTTATTCGTTCCCCAATGGTGGCAGCTGCAATCACTAGTGATAACGTAGAAGTTAACAAGAAGCCTGATGCAATAACGGTTTTCTTATCATACCAGAAGCTCAATAGATAGGTAGGTATAAATTTTGAAATTAGTAAGGCAATAAACAATAACGGAATTAATAAAAGTAACTTCGGATCACTGAATAATGACCAAATATCTAAGTTTACCCCAACCATTACAAAGAATATAGGGATTAAGAATCCATATCCAAAGGAATCGAGCTTATGCACTAATTCTTGATTAGGAGATAATAAGGAAACTAAAACCCCGGCTAAAAAAGCTCCTAATATATTTTCTGCTCCAACTGTTTCCGAAACCGCTACTAAAATAATAATTAAGGCAAATACAGCTCGTGTTCCGATTTGGATCGTCCCTTTAGACATCGCTTGAAGGAAATTTCGATTTTTAAATCTTTTCCCAATAAAATAAAGTCCTACCCCTGCGGCAAATAGAATTAATAATAACCAGGTATTCCCCCCACTCTTATCATAAAGCGATACAAAAACAGCCAATAAGATCATTGTCACTAAATCAGCAATTACCGCAACAAGCAGAATAATTTGACCAATCGCGGTTTTCGTTAAATGTGCTTCCTTAAGCGTAGGTAGGACAACCCCTAAAGAGATCGTTGAAATAATTAAAGTCATGTGAAAGGCATTTTCAATAAATCCTAATAAAACAAATAAATACGATAAACCTAACGATAAAATGAAAATACCAACAAAAATCATACTAGCGACAACAAATGTATTTGGCTCTAATTTTCCATTTGCTAGCTTCTCTCTCTTTTTCTTGCCGGAAAAGGCCGAAAAGTCTATCTCTAAGCCGCTTAAAAACATTAAAAAAATAAATCCTAAGGTTGATAATGTTCCTAACCAAACATCATCATGCACGATATTAATCCCACTTTTTCCGATAATTAATCCCATGATAATCTCTGCAACAACGACAGGAAGAAAATTCAACTTAAATCGATGCATGAGTATCGGTGTTAAAAAAGCTACGACCATTACAATAACTAACGATGCGACTGATGCTTGATGTTCCATCTACTCCCCCCTTTTAAGGTGCTAAATATTTCATAAAAATAGTGGCCATTCCAAAATAAATTAGAATACTAATAATGTCATTAATCGTTGTGATAAAAGGACCTGATGCCACAGCTGGATCTATTTTAAATCTATGCATGATTAATGGAATAAAAGACCCTGCTAAAGTCGCAACAAACAAGGTTGAAAAGATTGAAACCCCAACCAATAACCCAAGAAAAAAGTCTTGTTGCCAAATAAAAATAACTATCATTACCAATATTCCACAAGTAGCTCCTGTTATCAAACCAGTTCCAGCTTCTCTTATTAATAATTTAAACTTGCTTTCTTTCTGTAAATCGCCTGTCGCAATTCCCCTAACAGCAACTGCCAATGCCTGTGTTCCTGTATTTCCAGCCATTCCTGCAATAAGCGGAATAAACATGGCTAGAATTGCTACTTTACTTAGCGTTTCTTCAAACTTCCCAATTAAACTAGCTGTAAACATGCCTAAAAATAAAAGTATAATTAGCCAAGGGAGACGTTTTCTCGCTGCTGATAAAGGGTTACGATCAAGCGTATCCATATCTGATACCGCAGCTAACTTAGAATAGTCATCTGATGCTTCCTCTTCCATAACATCCATAATATCGTCAACTGTAATGATACCCAATAAATGGTTTTGAAAATCAACTACTGGGACCGCTAAAAAGTTATAATCCTTCATCTTCTTAACAACTTCTTCCTGATCTTCCCCTACTGAGACAGAAACCACCCGATCATACATAATTTCCGAAATCATAACATCATCATGACTCACAATTAAATCCCTTAATGAAATAACACCTACCAAGTGTTTCTCTTCATCAATCACATAAAGATAATAAATGGTCTCAGCTTTTGGTGCTTCGTTTTTTAAAATAAACATAGCTGACCGCACCGTTTGATTTTTAGAAATGGCGATAAATTCCGTTGTCATGATACTTCCAGCGGTGTATTCTTCATAATGTAGAAGCTCTTTTATTTCGTCTGCTGCTTCATTATCCATTATCGTTAAATAACTAGCCACTTGGTCTTTATCAAGTTCGTTTAACACGTCAACTGCGTCATCCGCATACATATTTGATAACATGTCCGCAGCATAAGTAGGTGTCATTTCTGCCAGTACATCTTTATATTCGTCTTCATCAATTTCTAGGTTTTCAAAAAGAGCAGCCATCTCTTCAGGAGATAGATAGTGATAAATCTTTGTTCTAATCTCTTCATCTAACTCTCTAAAAAAGATAGCCTGATCATATGGATGTAATTGAAGAAACTCATCACGAAATGTTTCCATCTCTTCATTCAATAATGCTTGTTTCATCATATCTGAATTCATTTGAGCTTTTCTATCTTCTATTTTTTCTTTTGACTCCTTCACCCTCTTTACCCCCTTTCACCAAGGAAGAAATGATTTTTTTCTTCCCTTCATGTAAACTTTACTTCATCATACGATGCCTACATTTACTTGTTGTGTATATTATTTCCTTACTTTACCCTTAATCCTTTGTTATGAATCATTTAGGGTAGTAAATACATTAAATTTGGGAATACTTTTTATGACTTCATTCATACTTTTTTAAAATAAATCAGGACCAATTAAACCTAACTATTTAACAACTGGAGGCAACAAATGAAATTAGATATTATAGGAGATATCCATGGATGCTTTCCCGAATTCAAAGCATTAACAGAAAAGCTGGGTTATGTGTGGAATGAAGATACTCCCGTACATCCTAACCATCGTAAACTAGCTTTTGTTGGAGATTTGACAGACCGTGGCCCAATGTCTTTAAAAATTATTGAAGTAGTTTGGAAATTAGTGAAAAAACAAGGTGCCCATTATAGTCCTGGAAACCACTGTAATAAGCTTTATCGTTTTTTTCTTGGTAATAAAGTTCAGGTAGCCCATGGACTTGAAACAACAGTAGCAGAATATGAAGCTTTAAATTTCAAAGAACAAACAAATATAAGGAATATGTTTATGGAACTATACGAAAATGCACCACTTTATCAAGTGCTAGATGAGGGTAGGCTTGTCATAACACACGCAGGTATTCGCGAAGACTATATTGGAAAAAAGCATTCAGGAGTAAAAACCTTTGTCTTGTACGGAGATATAACAGGTGAAAAAAACCCAGACGGAACACCGATTAGACGTGATTGGGCTAAATTATATAAAGGGAAACCATTAATTGTATATGGGCACACTCCAGTTGAGAACGTTCGATGGGTCGGCAATACAGTTAACATTGATACAGGTGCTGTCTTTGGTGGAAAATTAACGGCTCTTCGTTACCCTGAAAAAGAAACAGTATCCGTTTCTTCCTCTATGCCTTTTGTTGGGGAAAAGTTCAGAGAAATTCCATAGAAACAATTAGTGAATGGCTTTTTACAGTACCTACAGTTTAACCATCCTAAATAGATAAGGCTGGCCATTTATAAATGGTCAGCCTTTATTAATTTTTCGATATCGCATGGGTTAGCTATTTCAAAGGCGAGCATTTTCTTTTGAAAAGGATGTAAAAAAGCGATTCTCTTACAGTGTAAGGCTTGGCGACATATAAGTGAGGTATCGCCTCCATAAAGGTCATCCCCGAGTAAAGGATGCCCAATATGTGACATATGTACCCTAATTTGATGGGTTCTTCCCGTTTCAAGACGGAGCTCGATATAGCTATAACCGTTGTAGAGCTGCAATAGCTGATAATGTGTACAAGCAAATTGCCCTTTACTAGATACCTCTCGCTCTATGATACTATCCGATTTTCTACCTATTGGCGCTTCTATTGTTCCATATTCATCTTGGACGATACCATGAACTAGCGCAATATACGTCCTTTTTACAAGTCCACTCTTCTGTTGTTGACTTAGCATGTGATGTACATGTCGATGCTTCGCCACTAACACTAGGCCCGATGTATTTCGGTCTAACCTCGTTACGATATGGGTAGCTGCTGATAAGCCGATCTTATCATAGTAGCTTAGTAATGCTCCCGCTAAACTTCCTATTGGATGCTCTCTAGAAGGAATCGTATTCATAAATGCAGGCTTGTTTACCACTAACAAATAATCATCTTCATAGATAATCTCTAATGGGATAGACTCCCTGATGACTCCCTCACTTGGAATCTCAAGTGGAAAAATAATATGTAAATGATCATCTTTTTGAAGTCGATAACGTACGTTCATTTCTTGACCATTGATTAATATTTTTCCACCATTAAACTTTATATCTGTTAAGGCAGCCTTTGATATTTCTTGTTCCTTAATAAATTCTTTAATCGTCTTTTTTGAATCTTTATCTGAAATGTTCCAAGTAAGAGAAAATGATTTATTCATTAATCTGAATCCGAAATAAATGAATCATGTACTCTTTTCCAGAATGGGAAAGGACGGAACCTCGCAAAGCGAATTTTTTCATTTGCCACTCTGAATTGAATCGATTTAACATCCTTATGTAAAAGAGTTAAATGATCAACCGTTACTTGAAAATCAGGACGATTAACTGGCTTTAGCATACATGTATGATGGTCAGGTAGAATAAGTGGTGACCCTACTGTCCGAAAAACCCGATTATTGATGGAAGCCATCTCAGCAAGTTGTATGGAAGGTAAGGACGGATGTATGATGGCTCCACCTAAAGCCTTATTATACGCCGTACTACCAGAAGGCGTTGATACACAAAGTCCATCTCCTCTAAAACGTTCAAAATGCTCTCCCCTAATTTCTACATCCATTACTAGGGTTCCTTCCACACTCTTTACAGTTGACTCATTCAATGCTAAATATCTCGTTTCTCTTCCACCATTTTGGTAACGAATGATTACTTCTAGGAGCGGATATTCAATGATTTGGTAAGGAGTCTTGGCAATGGCAATGACAAGTTTCTCCATTTCTTCTGGTACCCAATCAGCATAAAATCCTAGGTGACCAGTGTGCACACCAACAAATGCCGTCTTATCTAACCGGCTACTATACCGGTGAAAGGCGTAAAGTAAAGTGCCATCACCGCCAATTGATACTACAATGTCTGGTTGGTCCTCATCGTAAATAAGATCAAAATCCTGTAAATAAGTTCTCATTTTAAGCATGAGTGTACTAGATTTTTGATCCCCTCGGGTCGTAATGGCAAAACGCATCAACTTTAGCTCCTCTTATTATAAAATTCTTTATTTCTCTCCGTCTTGTGCTTCTTTTTTTCTCGTAAAGAATGCTTGGGCTTCTTGAATTTCCCCGCGTATTTGTGACATTTCTTCATCCAAATGAAAAGCAGCTTCTGCCGCTCTTTGTAGCCTCTTTTTAATATCCTCTGGGAAATCACCTTTATATTTATAGTTTAATGAATGTTCAATCGTCGCCCAGAAATTCATAGCTAACGTCCGAATTTGAATTTCAACCAGTATTTTTTTCTCCCCTTGAATAGTTTGAACAGGGTATAAAATAACCACATGGTAGGATCGATATCCACTTTTCTTTTGATAGGAAATATAATCTCTTTCTTCAATTACCTCAAAATCATTGCGATTTTTTAACATAGCTACAACGGTATGGATATCATCAACAAATTGGCACATCATCCGAAGCCCTGCAATATCTTGCATTTCTACCTCTAACCGGTCAAGTGCAATCCCTTTTTGATTGGCTTTATCTAAAATACTTGCAATGGGTTTGACTCTTCCAGTTACAAATTCAATTGGGGAATGACTTGTATCCATTTGAAACTGGCCTCGCATCCCTTTTAATTTGACCTTCAGCTCTTCCACTGCCTGTTTATAAGGTGCCAAAAAATATTCCCATTGTTTCATATCATCACCTCATCCATATTCTGTCTCTTTTTGTAAGGATGACAGTTTAAAAAATGCTTTCTACTTTTTCAACCATGGCCTCTCCATAATTACTATTACCTCTAATATTCTCGATTAGATATTCTAATTCCTCATTAAACAGAGGTAACGGTAATGTCTCTTTTTGATTAAAAAGTACGGGAGAAAGAGAATTTTCTAAACCCACCTTTAATGTTGG
>DASQIV010000078.1:0-2443 GCA_035631415.1 Pseudoneobacillus sp.
AGCCTCAGCACGAGACGCAGTCTTTTTTGGAGCAAAACGGAATGTACCGTCACTGTTTGGAATACCGCGAATGATTCCATCCTTTGCATTTTTGGCAACGGCTGGCTTGAATGCATTACTAATTTGAGCCGCATCTGAGAAATCTAATGTAGCCTCCGAACGAATGATTCCTTTGTATTTCATTGCATTATCAATCATTGCTGAAGCTTGCTCTCTTGAAATCGGATCATTCGGCCCAAAGGTTGTTTTCGTATAGCCGTTTACGATGCCTGCTGCACTCGCACTGTTGATACTAGTAAATAAACGAGATGTTTTAGGCACGTCCGTAAACACAGCAGGGCCTTCAGGCAAATCAAGAGCACGTGTGATAAACGCGGCGAACTGGCCCCTTGTCACATTAAGATATGGCTCATATTTGCCAGGACCAAATCCTTGAATGACTCCGCGTTCAATCATCGCACGCATTTCCGCTTCTAATTTAATCCCTGTAATATCGTCTTTAGCATATGCAGTTGTATTCGGAACCGCAATCCATGCTGCTAAAAGTAAAAGACAAACGAACAAGTTGATTCTTTTTTTCATGATTCTCCCCCTTATTTCGATATCCTAACTATCATTCTATCAGATTATGAGAGTTAGGATAAACCATTTTTCTGGAAATCAGGATAATAGTAGGATATCTTTTTGAGACATACACTATTAATCAATAAAAAAAACACTACTAAATAGATAGTAGTGTAGAAATGATTATAGACTTAGCCAGTATCTGAAGTCCTCTATTAATTTCTCTTGAATATTTGCTTGTTGTACATCTAATTCCTGACCTGCTTTTACTAACGTTTCCCTCTTTATAGGGAAGTGTGAAGGGCTTGCTTTTAATTTTTCTAGCATCTTAATTCGATAGTAGGTTGGTGGGTGCGTTGAATCCAATTTAGAAGCTTCCTTCATAGAAATATGTGACAATCTTTCTTTTTCACGATTAGGCATGCTCGTCATATTCTGGTGTAAAAGTTCGAATAGATTGGTTTTGCTGCGTTTCACCACTAGGTCCCTAATAGTAGAATAATAAATTTCCTCGTAATCAAATTTTTTCAAAGAAGATATTAAATGCTCGTATCCACACGCCTTGGCCGCCCGATAATCTGCCAAATATTCTCCCTTTTGTGAGTCAACAAAAAGCAAGTGGATTAACGAATAATAGATGAGATAAGGAATTTGTGCACATAGTGCCATAAAATAATAGGCTGGAAGCTCGAAAAAACCCATATTTTCTCGTTCTTCGAGTGGTACTGGTTCAAGTAACTGGTACCATTTTGCTAAAGTAAACAAGGCGGTTCCTATATAAAAAGTTCTCGTTAAATCTCCATTTGCAATATGTCCAAACTCATGCGCTAAAATGGCTAGTTGCTCTTCATGCTCTAGCATTGAAAATAGCGGGTATCCAATTGTGATAATCTTCTTACGTCTCCAGCCAATATGAGTCACAGAAGCATTGAGTTGATCATTAATCACAATACCGTCAATTTTTTTTACGTTCATGGCATCTGCTAATTCGTCTACAGTAGTAAATAATGAAGGATATTCTTCACGCTTGATTAAATGTTCATTTTTAGCCACTTTTGGTATTCTTGGCCTAGCAATCCACGTTATCGCTAATAAACATAGACCTGTAGCAACAGATAGGTAATTGGAGTTTTGAAAAACTAAAAAATAAACACTTAGTATAAATGTAATGATACTCGTGAAGTGGATACAAGTGGCAATGAAAAAAGCTAGTAGTTTAGATGAGGACTTTTCCGGGAAAAGTTCATCCTTTTTCATTAAACCGTTAAATATTCTTTGCCCCATTTTATCTCCAAGATCATCATACATTCTCTCAAATTTACTTTTAGGTATTTCGGATGGCATTACGTTAATATTATAGCCACACTCACACCAAGTAATATACCCTTTCATATGAGGGATCTCTGATTGACAATCTGGACAGGAAATTGTTGAAGCAGTTGGACTCTGCAGCTCTAAATTCATAGTAAGTACCTCTGGAGTTATTTGATTATACTAACTATTTTAATATACTGGTTTAGGATTTTATCTTGGTAAAATAATCCTAATAGGAATTTTCGCATAAAAAAATACCCCAATTGCTTGGGGCATCTTTCATCATACATACTCATTACTTAACGACGGAACGCTCCGCCACCTAGTTGTTGTTCAGCCATTTGAACTAGGCGCTTCGTAATTTCTCCACCGACGGAACCATTTGCACGAGATGTTGTTTCTGGGCCAAGATTTACTCCAAATTCACTTGCAATTTCAGCTTTCATTTGATCAAGAGCTTGTTGAACTTGCGGTACTAGTAATTGATTAGAGTTATTACTTCTTGCCATTTTTTGTTTCATCTCCTTGGTGTGTTTTTGAGTATGTGTTAACACATTTTTAATTT
>DASQIV010000079.1:0-4148 GCA_035631415.1 Pseudoneobacillus sp.
GGGTTATTTGTGAAATAGCGGAACCACAGTCCTATATATTTTCTCAACTCACAATTAAACATTTATTTACAACCTCAATAGAATGATGACAATATTCGACCCTTCCTGATGATTACACTTAAAAATCAATATTTAAATCTGATCTAAAATATTTTCATTTTCATGAGTTTCACTAAAGGTGAGGACCTCATCTACTGGCTGATAAGATTCACCATAAAAGTATTTGTCCTTATAGGTGTGAATCAAATTATATGTCTTTTTCATCGCCTCAAAAATCATTTCTTCGGATTCACCATTAGGAGCCCAGTAAAGGATCTCCAATTCACTTATTTCGTTGGTTGACAAGGACCTTGTTTTGTACCCAATATGTTCTGCATGCTCAAAACCCTCTCGTTTATAAAAACGAAGCCTTTTTTCTGTGTCACTATCTTCAAATTTTATGGGTTCTACTTCAAGAATGATAGGCTTCCCTTTACGTTTTAATTTTTCTAATAGTTTATGACCAAGACCCTCACCACGGGCTTCTTTTGAAACAAAAAGATAATCTACAAATACAAAGTTATCTAGTTCAGCATACATTAAAACATGATTTGGACCTTCGTCTTTTTGATAAATATCCGAACGTTCTTTTAATAAGGTTTCCATATGTTCTTTTGATTTCATTTCCTCTATGGGAAAATAATGATTTAACTTTTCATACCAATTCATCGTATATCTCCTTTAAATGGTATTCCTGACTTTTCACTATATGGAAATTTATAATCGAAGTATGTGTTGATTATTCCTTAATTATTCAATCCTATATACTCGTATTAGATTTATCTTCTCCCTTCTTTCTATATTCTTGATGAGATGCATCGAGAGCGGCAATGGAGTTGATTCTACTATTTTCTATACTTCTACTTAAGCTGTTCGATTTGGAATATGACAACTTTATGAAAACGCTTAAATCTATCACCTTTTCTCATCTTTCTATGATATAATTCATTTGTGAAATGATTCACAATTAAATAAGTTACAGTAGAAAAAATGGAAAATATCCAAACGATTAGGGAGGGAACGCTTGTGTTTAATTTTATCTTTTATGATTTAAAAAACTGGTGGTTAGGTGACCCAATAGACCGAGTTGAGGAATTTGAACTTATGGAATCTAAGCACACAAGAGTTCATCATGATGAAGATATTTATGAAGTGATCCGTGTCCATTAATTTCATATAATAGAAAAGAGAAGCTTCTAATCAAGTGCTTCTCTTTTTTTAATATAATATATAAAAGTTACAGCAACCCAATATCCTTCATCAAAACAAATCCTGCGATAATCGAACCATATCCCTACATCGAATACCATTCTCAACTATCTCTTCAGCGTAATGCTTGATAAAAAAGTCTATATCCACTCCAATTATTCGGAATCCACATTTCTGATAAAGGGCCAATTGACCAATACTTGAATTCCCAGTACCAACTTCGATTATTTTATATCCCATTGATTTTGAAGTCTGAATAGCATCCATAACCAGATGCTTCCCTATCCCATTCCCTTGGTGAGTTTCTGAAACGGCAATATTCACCAATTCTACTGTATCTGGCCTTGTAGGAAGTAACACGTAAACCCCAACAATAACCCCTTCGTTTTCAGCTACAATACACTCTCCTCGCTTCAGATAATCTTCTATTAGCTTCCGAGAAGGGTCAGCTAAAAGTAGTAAATTCATTGGAGGTATTTCATTTTTATGTAGTTGTCTGATTTTCATAGCTCTGACCTACCTCTTTTAAAAATAAGCTCAATGTCACGAAAAAAGGATTGCAGCTAAACAACTCCTTTAGAGAGCTATAAATGTAAAGGTCGACATTGGTTTGATCGATGTGTGACTAATAGCTTCCTCTAATAATTTAATTTGGGATTGAATAAGAATATTTAGCTTTGATGGCATTTGATCATCTACCAATTTAAGCTCTTCTTGATAATCAGCTATTGTTTGTCTAACCTCCCATTCACCGTCTTGCAGTGCTAGAGAGCATATTGATTTTTCATCTTTTATAACCCATCCAGCTCTTTTGGAGATTTCTGTTACATCCATCGGAGTGAATAGTGTACGAACATTTGAAAGGCTGCTTTTTTTAAAACACTCATATTGAGCTTGAATGAGGACAGATAAGAAATGTGGTAGCTGTTCAGCAGTATGGACTCTTGTATCCCACTCTGCGTAGCACAATGTTTTTCCCCATTTTCGTAATTTCATTAACATATTTTGCAGCTCTTCAAATGAACTCAAGTACCAAGAACTATGTGATAAAACGACAAAATCAAAATACCCTTCTGGAAAATCAACATCGTGTGAGAGAATATCTGTTTCAAAGTCAATTTTTATACGTTTACCGAAATCTGACTTTTTTAAAAAGTTTATAGAATTCCCTAATGTAATGGGGCTTCCATAGTCAGGTGATGCAATATCAACCCCGTGGACAAACCCCTCATCACCTACTAAATAGGCCAAAACCGCTGTTGTGTCTCCCTGTCCACAGCCAATCTCTAAAACTTTACTGCCTTTCTTTATTCCCCAAAATTCAGCTAATTTTAATCGGTGTTCAGTCTGTACCTTTTGGATATTAACATCTAATTTACTTGTTGCCATACAGTCAACAATAGTATCTATCACATCTTGATTCACCATTTCACTCCTAGCTTTGTATTTGTAATATCAATCTCTCTTATTTTTCAAAATAGGCGCGATTCGGTCGATTCGGTTTGTCCAGATTCCACCTGAATAGTTTGCTGGAAGTCGTTTCACATCATCTTCAGTGTCAAAGCCTTCGGACCAGCCACCGTCACCTGCGACTAAAATGACTCGTGTATCTACTTTGTCCATACGTTGGATGAATTTATTTGGCCAGCCCCAGATGATTGAAGCATATTTTTCTGGAATATGTAATTGAGTATGTTTGCAAGAAGCTGGTACATAACCAGTCCAACCAAATGTTTCGTATGAAATTAAACAACTTTTCAGCGTCGACTTTGACATAGCGCGAAGCGTAGGTAAATCATTCATTAACTCTTTAACTGGTTCATCTCCACCATAAACCGTCAATTGAGCTAATTGTTTTTTAGGAAGCTTGGAAAGATATTGAGCTAGCAGCCTTCCTTCATTTGGATCATTGCTTTTAATATGAATTAAAAATGCTCCTTCAGGAAATGTCTGTAACACTTCTTCTAACGTTGGCATAAGTCCAGTTCCTTTTTCGCGAAATGGATAGGTTTCCCCATTATCCGCTGTATAGCCATAACCGATATCCAATTGCTTTAATTCTTCCATTGTATGATCCCGAGTGACACCTTTTCCATTCGTTCTGCACTCTAGCGTCCAATCGTGAAAAATAGCTAAATCTCCATCTTTTGTTGGTTGGATATCCAACTCTACTACATCAGCTCCTTTATTGAAGGCTGCTTCCATTGAAGAGATGGTGTTTTCTAAATAAGGATGCTCTGGCTCATATATTCTTTCGGCTGTACAGGTATCACCTTCGATTCCTTTCATTGGAAAGGTCTGGGCAAGCCCTCTGTGCGCCAATAATAAAGGGGTATTTTCACTCGCTTTCGTTAGAATTGAGCTATTATTTATATACATGAAAGCTGCTAAAATAAGAAGAAATAGAAAAAATCGTTTCATGAACCTTTTAGTCTTTTTCATATTAACTCCCATCCACTAATCGGTTTTAACTAAACTCTTAACAAATTAAACTCTATCCTGATTTTGTCCAAATCAACTCAGAATGTTAAAATTTTATACTACCTTAAAAGCAAAAAAAGTTTACGAAAACAGCCTTTCTTAAAGTCACTATTCGCTATTAGATAATTGATTTCCTCTTATTCTCCAAAGGTGGATAAAAAAAAGAGACTGTCATTTGTGTAGTTAACAAATGCAGCCAACTTAAAAGTTGTATTTTAAAAATAAAATAGATTATTTTGGAGAAAATATAATTATCATTCTTTTTTTGAGGTAACCTAATGCATATTTTATTTAATTTTTTATTTTTACTTGCAGCAGTTAAGTGGGGAGATTGGCGAAACTGGCAAAAATATTATCCTACCTTTTTATTTTTTATAGGAGGGGATTTATTTTATAATGCTGTCCTTCATAACCACCGC
>DASQIV010000080.1:0-3413 GCA_035631415.1 Pseudoneobacillus sp.
TTCGTCTCATCAAAAGGGACAAGCCAGTTGTAGATGTGAAGGATGAAACGTTCTTCTTCCAAGTAACAAGGGCAAGCTTTGCTCAAAGAAGAAAAACCTTATTAAATAATTTATTAAGTATGCTTCCGAATGGCAAAGAGAAAAAGGAATTAATTCTTTCCGTTCTAGACGAGGTTCAAATAGATCCAACTAGAAGAGGAGAAACCTTATCCATCGAAGAGTTTGCTAAACTAAGTGATGGATTATATGAACATTTTAAATAAGTAAATTTATATTCCCATCAACTTTGTTGGTGGGTTTTTAATTTTGGAAAAACTAACCATGTAACCATCTAATAGGTTTTTGCATAGTTTATCAAAGAAACGGTATTAATTAGGCTATTCTTGGGTTTAGCTCGTTTGGAGTGACGACAGTGGATAAAATGGATATTGTCGGAAGGCTTTCTTATAATTGCGATATCATATTCAGGATTATTGATATCAAAGTGGAAAATGGTAAAAAAATAGCTATTCTGTATGGTGAGGACTTTCGATTAATCGCAGATGCACCGTATGAAGACTTGGTAAGAATTGATTCACAAGAATTACAGAAACGTTCAAAAGAATTTCGTTCAATGGAGGAACAGTCTCTCCAATTATTTCGTCAAGATGTGAGTTTAATCAAGGAAAGACAAGAGTATGAAGTAACAAGAGGATACAGTAAGGAATTAAACTATTTTCAAATACCGGGAAAAGTACTTCACCTAGATGGTGATCCATCTTATTTAAAAAAGTGCACGGATGTGTATGAGAAAATAGGGATTCCTGTTTATGGAATCCATTGTAACGAGAAGGAAATGTCAAGTAAAGTCGGACAATTAATCGATTTTTATCGTCCGGATATACTCGTCATTACGGGACACGATGCGTATTCTAAGTCAAAAGGATCGCCAGCAGATTTAAATGCTTATCGCCATTCTAGAGATTTTGTTGAGACAGTCAAAGAGGCAAGAAGAAAAATTCCACATCTAGATCAACTTGTCATTTTTGCAGGTGCCTGCCAATCTCATTTTGAATCTCTCATACATGCTGGTGCTAATTTTGCAAGTTCACCATCAAGAATTAATATTCATGCGTTAGACCCTGTGTATATTGTGGCTAAAATAAGCTTTACTCCATTTATGGAGAGAATCAATGTTTGGGATGTATTAAGGAATACATTAACGGGTGAAAAAGGTCTTGGTGGTATTGATACGAGAGGTGTGCTTCGAACAGGAATGCCGTATAAGACTGAAATAATCGATAGCTAAAAGGAGTCCACATTGTGCACTCCTTTTATTTTTATGTTCGCTTTTACCAAAAATTCACAATTAATATATTTTTTGAAACAATACATATTTAACAAATGTCAAGGAGACGATAAAATTGTTGAAAAAAGGCAATAAAAGTAGAATAAAAACCGTTGACAATCAATTTATTGGACTGATATAATTTATAGTTTTTATTTGACTAATATATGTCAACGTGTTATACTTAACACAGTGAGGTGGACCGAATGCCAAAAACATTAGCCGATATTAAAAAGGCTTTGGATTCAAATTTAGGGAAAAAACTCTTGCTTAAGGCGAACGGTGGACGCAGAAAAACGATTGAGCGTTATGGTGTTTTAGCCGAAACCTATCCATCTGTATTTGTAATTGAATTAAATCAAGACGAAAATGCATTTGAACGTGTATCTTATAGTTATGCAGATGTGTTAACTGAAACCGTTCAAATTACCTTCTATGATGATACAACAGAAAATTTAGGATTAATCTAAACAATAGATAAAAAAACAGTAACCAGTGGTTGCTGTTTTTTTATTTTGTCTATCTTTTTCTTGGCTATACAATGGTAAATGAACTAGAGATTTCTGTTACATACTATGGATACCTGGTGGCGAAAAGGGGTGTTTGGTTTGGGCAGAAGAAGAGGAATGATGTCTAATCATTTTAAAGAGGAACTTGCGAAAGACCTAGGTTTTTACGAGGTCGTCCAAAAAGATGGTTGGGGTGGTATTCGTGCTCGTGATGCAGGTAATATGGTAAAGCGAGCAATAGAACTTGCACAACAACAACTTCTAGATCCACGACGCTAATCTCTTATCTGTACAGAAAAAACTAAATCTAGTCCACCATGGTAAGGGGTCAAAGCTATGCTTTGACCTTTTTTTGTGACTTTTTTAACTAGAAATCGGATTAATTTTCTAAGAAGTACAGAATGAACGTCTTAGTTTGTGCATTTTGTGGTAAAATAGGACAAAATGTGCAGACGGATTAAAGAGGTGGAAGTAGTGAAGCTTTTAGTAAAAGCGCCGGCTAAAATTAATTTATCATTAGATGTTTTAAATAAGCGACCGGATGGATATCACGAAGTGGAAATGATTATGACAACAATCGACTTAGCTGACAGAATAGAGTTGGCTTTGTTAGATAAGGATCAAATTGTGATTCATTCGCATAATCGATTTGTTCCAGATGATCAGCGAAATCTTGCGTTCCAAGCAGCCAATCTTTTGAAAGAACGATTTCAAATCAAAAAGGGTGTGGCGATCACTATTGATAAAGCGATTCCGGTAGCAGCTGGTCTTGCTGGAGGTAGCAGTGATGCAGCAGCGACCTTAAGAGGGCTTAACCAATTATGGGAGCTAGGTTTAACTTTAGATGAACTAGCAGCAATAGGGTCTGAAATTGGTTCAGATGTATCATTTTGTGTTTACGGAGGAACTGCCCTAGCAAAAGGTAGAGGTGAGGAAATAACTGAATTGCCTGCGCCACCTACATGCTGGGTCATTCTTGCTAAGCCATTTATTGGTGTTTCTACTGCAGATGTCTATCGTAGACTCGATGTCAATCAGATTAAACATCCAAATATCAAAGAAATGATCAATGGTATTTATAGTGGAGATTATGAGCATGTATGTGATAACGTTGGAAATGTTTTAGAAAGCGTAACGTTGAACATTCATCCGGAGGTCGCTTTAATAAAAGATCAAATGAAGCGGTTTGGCGCCGATGCGGTATTAATGAGTGGAAGTGGCCCTACGGTTTTTGGATTGGTGAAGCATGATTCTAGGATGCATCGAATTTATAACGGATTAAGAGGGTTCTGTGACCAAGTATTTGCTGTTAGATTACTTTGAGAACGACACACCCTTGATTAAATACGTACAATATTGGTATATTTACCTCAAAACATTCGTGTTTCAGGAGGGGACGTAATGAAGTTTCGCCGAAGTGAGCGACTCATTGATATGACTAACTATCTTTTAGATCATCCTAGACAGTTAGTTCCACTTACCTATTTTGCTGAAAGATACAGTTCCGCAAAGTCCTCGATTAGTGAAGACCTTGCCATTATCAAGGAAACCTTTGAAGAAAGAGGAATTGGAACACT
>DASQIV010000081.1:0-3519 GCA_035631415.1 Pseudoneobacillus sp.
ATATTGAAATAAGAATCCCCCTTGTATTTTTTGAATAAAGGAATCCATTTTGATTTGGTATAGAATTCCCCTTTCACCAACAGGCTTTGGACAACCCTATCAACTATGCTATAATGGACCAACCGAAAAAAGTAAAGAAAGATGTGGGGTCTACATGCTTAGTTTTGAAGATAAAATCGCTATCATTGAATCGTTTCCGGAGCTTGAAAGAAAAAATGTATCATTAGGAAGAGTGAATTATCACTTTGAGGAAAGTGCCTATGATAAGAAAAACGTTGTTTATCATTTGCATCCTAAAGGCAATGGATTTGTTTATGCTGAATATATAAAAGGCTATGACACTGATGAAAAAGGAATGGTGAATATTCGTGATTTCTCGGCTGAGGAACTGCGCACCATTATTCAAAAATCTATCCAGTCTCTTTCTTCTAATGCTTCTGTTGATGAAGTTGAGGACTCCATTCAAGATGATTATGAAGAAACTTGGATGGATTATGATAGCTATTCCCTTACCCTTATAAAAGAGGACGAGTTGTGGAATATCTATTCAGGTCCAAACTTAGATGCGACCTATAATACCTATGAAGAAGCTGTAGAATATTTACGTGAAGAAGGCTTTAGACGTCGTTAATACCAAAAACTGCTGTGTAGGATTACATAAAATAAACACCTCATCTGGAGGTGTTTATTTTTTTATCATCCACCTATATTTGTTGATCTGCAGGATAGATAAGCCCAATCTGTTTTTTAACCTCATCGGTGATTTCAGCGGTCATTCTAGAATGAAGAAAAGAGTTTACCTTTGATTCTGTCTGTCCATTTTTAATCAGACTTATGAATTCCTCTACCTCGTAATACATTGGCTGATGTTCTTGTTGTGTGCTAATCGATTCGATTCTACCATCTCTATATCGGATTTCTACTTTATCTGGTGTAGAAATTTTATCAATGATGATACTGCCTTCTTCTCCCTGTATTTCTGAAGGCAAATAAGAATTAGTAATTTTGGAATACTGGATGACCGCTTCCATGTCTTTATACTGTAGGAGCACACTTCCTTGTCCATCTACTCCTGAATCAAGCATGATGGCGGTTGCTTCGATCTCTTGAGGCTTTCCAAATAAAACGACTAATGGATAAATACAATAAACCCCTAAATCCATTAATGAACCATTTGAAAAAGATGGGTTAAAGGCATTTAAAATAGTGCCTTGCTTATAAGCATCATAACGAGAAGAATACTGACAGTAGCTACCAACATATCGTCGAACTTTCCCAATCTTATGTAAGTTCTCTTGAATACTTTTAAAATTAGGCATTAAAGTGGGCTTCATTGCTTCCATGAGTAATACGTTATTTTCTTTTGCTGCAGTTTGCATCGCAACTACCTCAGCCGTATTCGATGCCAGCGGCTTCTCACATAAAACATGTTTCCCATTCTTTAAAAATAGAATAGCTTGACTGGCATGAAAGGAATTAGGGCTAGCAATATAAACAGCGTCTATGTCCTTACTCTTTGCCATTTCCTCAAGATTCGTAAATATAGTGGAGGCACCGTGCTTTGCCGCAAACTCTTTCGCTCTTTCTTCCGTTCTTGAGTATACTGCGCAAAAAGTAAAATCAGATAATTCCTTTGTAGAATCAAGTAATTGTTCTGTTATAAAATTCGTTCCTACAACACCAAAACGTATCATTTTCTATGCAACCCCTAATTATTTCTATCGATTAATGCTATTTTTACATATTAACCTTTAAAAATAAAAATAACCATCAATAAGGATCGTTTTCCATTATTATTTTAATTAATATACAACCGGCAATCTATTCACCAATATTATCTTCAAACCATACTTGAAGCTCTCGCAATGAGTTGAAACTGAAAACCTCTTCCCCATTTTGTCCATTGTCTAGACCTGTATTTCCTCTTAAGGTTATTTGCCCCTCATCTCCAGAAATTAAAATAGCATATGGATGATTCACATTTATGTAACGTGCATCTAAATCAAGATCTAACCAATTTTTACTTCTGAGGAACTTTTCATAATGCGACTTCACTCGAATCTACCTCCTTATCTGACATTTGTATTATTCCTCCAAATTAGATAAGGTTATTTAAATTTTTGACTTATTTCCCGAAATAGTTTTATTCCCTTTAACACATTAACGCACCGGGGGTCTGAACCCCGGTGCGTTAATGTGTTAAAGAATTTGTGCAAGATTATAATTCTAGATTTCCCAATTCGTAGATAGCGCGTGCGTATATGGCGGTGGCTTTTATCAAGTCTTCGATTTCAATGTATTCATCTTTTTGATGTGCGGTCATTTCTTTACCAGGGAAACACGCTCCAAAGGCTACACCTTGCTCCATAAATTTAGCATACGTTGCTCCGCCTGTAGAAAGTAGAGTCGGCTCTTGATTGGTTTCTTCTTGATAGATTTTTTGTAAAATCTTAATCATCGGATGCTCTGCTTCTACGTGATGCGGCTGGGATTCACGAATTTCCTCCACCACTAATCCTGTTTCCTTCATCTTTTTGATTAACTTCTCCTTTGTCCCCGCGTAATCGGTTGTTACTGGACAACGAATATTTAGATGAACCATTCCCTCTCTATCACCTTCATATGACAGGATGCCTGGATTAACAGTAAGTGGTCCTGTTATTGTGTCGGAGAATTCAATCCCAAGATTCTCACCATTGAAATCTTCATGTAAAAGCTTTAGGAAAGCAAAGTACTGATTTGCACTATTTTTAAAAGTATACTTTGATAAAAATTGTCCAAGTGTTGTTCCGGCATTTTGTCCAATATGGGGCTCCATTCCGTGCGCCGAAACACCGAATAGTGTAAGCTCGACCTTTTCTCCATTTATCTTATACTCTTGACGAAGTTCATGTTCGCTACAAAACCATTCAAATTCCTTTAATAAGACTTCATATTCCCCTTCTAAAACAACAGTGGCACTTTCAGGGACCATATTCACTCGATTACCTGCTTTAAAAGAGACAACCTTTAATGAAGCCACCTTATCTTTCTGCTCGTCCTTCAATGATAGCTTTACATTTAATTGCCCCTTTTCTGCATTGATTATAGGGAAATCTGCATCAGGAGCAAAGCCTAGGACTGGCATCTTTTCTACCTCTTGATAATGCTTCATACAGCTCATGCCACTTTCTTCATCTGTTCCAAAAATGATTCGAACATTATTTTTTAAAGGGAGTCCCAGCTCTTTTACAATTTTCAAGCCATAAAAAGCAGCCATCGTTGGTCCTTTATCATCAATTGCCCCTCTTGCAAAGAGTTTGCCTTCGCGAATGGTCGGCTCAAAAGGAGGGCTCGTCCAAACACCAGTAGCCGGCACTACATCCACATGACATAACACTCCAATATAATCATCACTTGGATTATTTTTATATTCCAAGTATCCTGCATAGCCATCTAAGTTTTTCGTATTAAAACCCGAATCCCCTGACAGCTCTAACATATAATCTAAAGCCTCTGCAATTTTCTCTCCCATAGGGC
>DASQIV010000082.1:0-6213 GCA_035631415.1 Pseudoneobacillus sp.
ATTCAATCACTGGCATGGATGCAAAGCTTTTCACTTGAAGGTCGTTAAAATTAACTCCCTTGAACGGATTTAAAAGATTTGTAATGTAGTCTGATGCGATAGCAAAGTTGAGAGACTCGATACCAAATGAGTTTATCCCAATGACCTCACCATTCATATTCATTAAAGGTCCACCCGAGCTACCAAACGTAATACTTGCTGTCGTTTGAATCGCTTTTACAGAACCCGTTTCGTCTTCAAATACATGTTTACCAGAGACAATCCCTTGAGATATGGAATTTTGAAAGCCCAATGGACTTCCCATTGCCACTACCCACTGACCTTGACGAACCTGGTCAAAGCTAGCCAACGTTAAAGGTGGCATACCAGTACGAACCGCGGGTTTTAATAGAGCAACATCCAAATAGTCATCATAAGCAACAACACCTGAAAGGTCATATTTCTGTCCCGTAGCCGTTACTGCTATTGCTTTTACACCGCCGCTGATTACATGAAAATTCGTTGCAATTAATTGATTGGAAACGATAAATCCGCTGCCTTGAGAAATTAGTTCATTTTTTTCATCATAAACCTGAATGGTTACTACACTTTGTTCATTTAGGGCCATTTCTTCAATGGTATAAATGCCGAGATCATTTGCAATCATAGGTTTAAAATCATCATTTAAAAACCTTGCCATAAATGCAGAAAATTGCATACGATTCATTTTATCGTCTGGGCGGAATGTTCCATCCTCATAACCAGTCGTAATATTATGAGCTGCGAGAGCTTGAATGTAAGAATAGGCTCTTGAGTCCACTCTTACATCCTTAAAATTGTAACGATTTACCCCTTTAAGGTCATATGCTTTTGCTAAAATAATAGACATTTGAGCACGAGTAAGTAAACCATTCGGGTCAAATTTTTCTTTCGTAACCCCTGATATAATCCCTATTTGTGTCGCTTTCGCTACTTCGTTATAACCAAAATCACCCGTTTTTAAATCTTTAAATCCAGGGTCTGCCACATTTTTCGTATCAAGCTTTAGTTCGCGCATAATCATTACCACTGCTTGAACACGCTTTATCGAATCCTTAGGACCAAAATTCCCGTTACTATAGCCACTAATGATTCCCTTTTCATTTAAATACATTATCTCATTTCGGAAACTCGTTACGTCAGGAAACTTGGTTGTTGCTTTTACCGAAAGAGTCCCAAAGCTTGGAAAAACTAATGCCAAAACAAGAAGGAATGTGAAAAAACTTTTGTTTATCCTCTCCATGTGTCTATTCCCCCAAAATCTATCTATATTAGTTAAAATATAGATGAATTTGAAAGAATTTTCCTTACTCAAAATATGGTAATTTTTTTTAAAAAGCGCTTGTAAATTTTTCAAACAAAAAAAGAGCAAGTGCTTAGTTTTGCACTTACTCTTTCGCATTCATTCTTTACATTATTTTAAGACTCGCTTGAATGAGAATCTGTAGATTCTTCACCTTCTGATGGTTTATCAGAAGTACCGCCGTCTTCTTTTTTATCTTTGTCTGCTCCAGTTCCAGTACCAGCACCTTCAGGATTGTCGGTGGTAGTTTGGTCATCAGCAGATTCTTCAGTTGCTTGATCATCTGCTGCTGCTTTGTCATCCGCAGGCTTCTCTACCTGTAAAGAACTCACTGGCTTATCGAAATAAGAAATTGGGTTTACAGGTTGCTTATCTTTACGGACTTCAAAGTGTACATGTACTCCAGCCTCTTCATTAAACAAGCTTTGCCCAGCCTTTGCAATGGCTTGTCCTTGTTTTACTTGTGCGCCAACCTCCACAGCAAAATCTTTTACAGATGAATACTGTGTCGTAACGCCTTTGTCATGTTCAATGATCATGACATTACCAAGTAAAGAATCTTCGCGAATATCTGTTACGGTACCACTTAGAGCTGCGAGGACATCAAATGTTTCCCCGTTTTTCATTGTGATATCGATACCAGTATTCGGATGGTACGAGTTGTTGTAAGATACTAATGCAGCTTCCTGTTCTTCAGCTTTTCCATTATAGTCATAGAATTGTTTTTGGATGACAGCTGTATCAGGATTTGCTACTGGCCAAGCAATGTTTTCTAACGCGCTGTTAACCTCAATAGCAGGTTGGTTATATTTTTTACCTGCAATGTCAGTTGCGTTATAATTATACTTGTTGTCCTTTGCAGCATTGTTTGTGCTGCTAGTTTGATACCAAAGCACTGCTGTTAAAATAATGGCTGCACTTGCAATATAAATGGCTGGAAATACCCAACGCTTTTGGAAAAAGCGCTTAAAACTGGAGTCTTGAGAAGATCGTTTCTTTTCTTCCTCTCTCATTTTCATCACCTCAGCAATCAGTCTTAACGCATTTTGGTGATTATATACAATTATCTAAAAATTTTTTTTGCACTTATTTTTCGACAAAGGGAATTCTTTTATGCATGAATTAAAAATATTTTTTTGGAGGTTATTTTTGTGAAGTTGATAAGGAGACTTTTATGGGCTTTACCTTTGATTTACATGGGTATGATTTGGACGATGTCGAGTTTACCGGATGACACATTTGTGGAGCTCCCGAATTCATCTACCGACGCCTTTATCAAAGAATCGCTACATTTGATCGAATTCGCGATTCTTTATTTGTTGTTTGTATTGGCAGCCTATTTCAACGGAAAGTTAACAGCCGCTTCAAATGTGCTCTTTGCGGTCTTAGCGTGCTTGTACGGAATCACCGATGAACTACACCAAAGCTTCGTCCCAGCTCGTTCCGCCACCCTCATAGACGCCGTAAAAGACATCACCGGAGTTGCAGTCAGCTACTACATCATCAAAAAACGATTTCTTACTTCACCACGCTAACGCAGTGGGGGTCAGACCCCCACTGCGTTAATGCTGCAAAGCGCCAGGGGTCTGACCCCCAGCGCTTTACAGTGTTAAAGAGTTTCATCACATATCCAACCATCTCTCCATCCTTATTTTTTCGCAGTGATGGTTGTGAGGTGCTGGTCAGCAGATGTAATGTTGACTCCTTGGTAATAGTGTTTCACAATATCCTCGTAGTTTTTACCTTCCTTAGCCATTCCGTTCGCACCGTATTGGCTCATTCCAACTCCGTGGCCATAGCCTTTTGTATTAATGACGATATGATCATCTTTTCTCACCCATGCAAAATCGGAGGATTTCAAGTCTAGTTTTTCGCGAATATCTTTTCCAGTCAAAATTTTCCCATTGAAATTGACTTTCGCTACACGGTTTCCTTTTGTTCTTTCTATAATTTCCCCAATTTGATTGGAACCGGACACTTTCACTCCCAGCTTCTGTTCAAATTCAGGAATGGTCAATACAACTTGGGCATTAAACTTCGGCGACTCAGTCACATCCCATGGACTTGCAACACTTCGTAAATATGGATAAGAATCGGACCAATAGTCCTCGGAGTTTTCCGTATACCCATTACTCGTTGAGAAAAAGGTTGTATAAATGGGCTTTCCTTCATATGTTAGAATCTGACCTTTGGTGGCGATTACTGCTTCTTGGACTTTTTGGATTTTCCAATTATAATCTTTTCCCCAAATCCTTTTTAATTCTTCTTCATTTTTAAAAACTTGATGGATAACGGTATCCGTCACATTGGCACCTTTAGGAACCCCTAATTGCCCATCCGTCACCAATTGCTTCACTATATACGTTCTTGCCGTCAATGCCTGTGCTTTTAATGCTTCTAACTCAAATTCCGCTGGCATTTCCGCCGATACAACTCCCACAACATATCGTTCAAGCGGAAATTTTTCAATTTGTTTTTTCGAAGTGCGATAAACGGCTACTTCAATTGAAGAATCCAGTTGCTTACCATCAACAGGAACAGCCTCAGGTTTAGCTGAACTTAGGTTTTCACCTAGTTTTCCACCTGCACTTTCCCCCGAAAACGGCAACACCAAAAGAGCTGGAACCAATAAAGTGATCGTAATTAGAACTGCAGTTAGTAGGAATAAAGGTTTGAAGTTTTTCATGATATCGATCCTCCATTTGAAGTAATAACATTTGCCCCTGCTAGGCTACGTCTCTTTTCATTTTTATGGAGGAGGACAAGCATTTATGACAAATACTTTTTATAAAATTAGACAGTTGGATTCTGTTGGATTTCCGCAAACGCTTCATCACCTTAAAGCAGTGAGGTCCGACCCCCACTGCTTTAAAGTAAAAAAGCCCCGCCGGTGTGGCAGAGCTTTGCTTCAGTTATTTTTATTATGCATTTAAATCTGTAACGATTTCTTCTTCCAATTCAATTGTATCAAGCTCTTTGACACGTTCAATATCTGCGCCTATGCTTGCTAATTTTTGATGGAAGTCAACATAACCGCGATCTAAATGTTTCAGCTCTGTCACACGCGTAACACCTTCTGCTACTAGGCCCGTTAAAATAAGAGCTGCTGCAGCACGCAAGTCTGTTGCCGACACTTCTGCACCTTGAAGGTCAGATGGGCCTGACAAAATGACAGAACGGCCTTCAATTTTAATATCTGCATTCATGCGACGGAATTCTTCCACGTGCATGAAACGATTTTCAAAAACGGTTTCGGTAATCATACTTGTACCTTGTGCACGAAGTAAAAGAGCCATCATTTGGGACTGCATATCAGTTGGGAATCCAGGGTGTGGCATTGTTTTGATGTCAACGGCCTTTAATTTTTCCGGTCCGATAACACGAACGCCATCTTCTTCCTCTATAATCATGACTCCCATTTCTTCCATTTTTGCAATTAAAGATGAAAGATGTTCAGGAACTGCACCTTTTACTAATACATTTCCTTCAGTAATGGCTGCAGCTACCATAAAGGTACCTGCTTCAATACGGTCTGGAATAATGGTATGCTCTACACCGTACATACGATCTACGCCTTCAATTCGAATGGTACCTGTTCCAGCACCACGTACATTTGCACCCATTGCGTTTAAGAAATTGGCTAAGTCGACAATTTCAGGTTCTTTTGCAACGTTTTCAAGAATGGTTGTTCCTTTTGCTAAGGTTGCTGCCATCATAATATTTTCAGTCGCGCCTACACTTGGAAAATCTAAATAGATTTTTGCTCCGTGTAAACGACCATTTGTGGCTTCAGCCTCAATAAAGCCATTCCCTACTTTGACCTTTGCACCCATTGCTTCAAAGCCTTTTAGATGTTGGTCAATCGGGCGAGAACCGATCGCGCAACCACCTGGTAATGCAACTCGCGCACGGCCATTACGTGCTAATAAAGAACCCATTACTAATACGGAAGCTCGCATTTTACGTACATATTCAAATGGTGCTTCTACTTTCAACTCACTGGATGCATCTACAACAACTTGATTATTTTTAAACTCCACATCGGCGTTTAGATATCTTAATACTTCATTGATCGTATATACATCGGAGAGAGTTGGCACATCACGTATTATGCTCTTCCCTTCACTGGCTAATAATGTTGCAGCAATCACAGGTAAAACGGCATTTTTTGCTCCTTCAACTTTGACGGTACCGTTTAAGCGCTGCCCGCCACGGACAATAATTTTTTCCAAGTGTATTCCCCTCCGCGTCCAATTTCTCTATATTAATATTCAATCGTTATGATGGGTGTGCCAACTACCAGGGTAGTATTTGAGCCCATTCCGTTCGATCTTATGGCTAATTGTAAATTCATTTTTTCATCTTTAGTTTGAATTTCACCAGCAAACAATGGCGAAGTGGCCGAAATGGAGACAAACTCTGATTCATGAAGTGACTCAATTTCTTTCGCATCAAAGGCGGTTAACCAATTATTTACTGTTTTAGTCAAAGACGTCTCAATCTTATCACTGATATCCGCTTTCATACAAGAGAAATTTGTGGGATTTCCACGAAAAATGTTGGAAGTTCTTGATTTCCATTTTTCATTAAAAAAATCCTCTGCCTGTTTATTCCATTTACTTCCTTTAACCTCATATATGATATACGTATGAATTTGTTCATTTGTGAGGGTTGCCATAATTTGAATGGTTTCTTTGTAATCGTTGGATGTTTGTGTGGCAATTGCTTCCCACTTTTCGTTATCTTGATGAATAGACCAATCCCATTTCGGGAATTCTTTCATTATCTTTGTTTGTAATTGTTTAACTTCTTCTTTATTTTTTAAAGAGGTCAAATGCTCACGAGAATGGATTGCCCATTCTTGGATATTAACGTGTTCTTCTTCAAAAACT
>DASQIV010000083.1:0-2589 GCA_035631415.1 Pseudoneobacillus sp.
TTTTTTGTCAAATAGGGTAAATAAAAGCAAACAAAGGTTTTTTTCTGTCTAATGATGCCAATATTTTACGAACGATTCTTCAATCAAACAGGTGAGTTTGTTGTTAGAATGTAAATACTCAAAGATTGGACAAGGGGGAAAAATGTTGAGGACAAATGTAGTATATATACTTTTTTTTACAGTACTAATCTTATTAATCAATCCAATATCCCCAAAAGCAAGCGAAAATGAATTGGGAACTAAAGATGAGGTTATGCAATTTCTAAAGCAAGCCTTCAATCGACAGGTTTCTTTGAGTGAAAAAGTTAGAAGTATGGAGGAAATTGAAGAGTTATTAAATCCGTTTTTCTCTCAAGAATACCTCCAGAAATTTCTGGATGCTAACTTGTACGAGGAAGATGGAAAGTATTGTACCTATGGTACTGACTTTGGGCAATATTTTATTCCGTATTTAAGGTTTTCTGAACAAACAAAAGTTGTTATAGAATCTAATCAAATTTATGTTTTTGAGCATTTTGAAAAAAATCATGAGGGTCCTGTTGGATATGATGAACATGATGAAGGAATTTTATTAGAAAAAATAAATGGCGATTGGAAAATAACTACTTATTTATATAATCAAATTCCCCAAAAAATTACCGATCAAGCGCAGTTAGAAAAGATGGACAATGATGACCAACAAAAGATAAGCTATCAAAAAACTCACCAATATGTAGGAAGAAATTTTAATGCGTTCCACGCTACCCTTCCAAATCGTTCTATATTTTCCGAAAATAAACAAAATCCTATTTATTCATTTATTTATAAAAGAAAAATAAATGATAGATTTACATTACTATTATAAAAACGAAAAAATTATTGCTCTTTCTTACTATTTTACTTGTGCAAATACACTTAGTTATTTTATTCTGTTAATATTGATATGAATTTGATGGAAAAACTAGAAGATGTTTTTCGGATAGAATCATGTTAATAGAGAAACCTACTAGTAGTGTTTGGTTTGAAAGGAGAGAGAGCATGTCACAACTTCAAGGAATTTTAACCCGTTTAAAAAACCTACAAGAGCAATCAACTGGAGGAGAATCTTCCCAAAGATATTTTGAAGTAAACGGGGAAAGGAAATGCCAAGTTACATTCCACCCAAAAACGGTAACTTTTGAGTTAGAAGTATATAACGAAAAAGAAAAACCAAAACGTTACCAATTTGATAATATTGATATGATTACCATTGAAATATTTGATCTGATTCAATAGGCCGGAGACCATTAGGTCTCTTTTTTTTTGTATTCTATATTCTTCTTTTAAGCAAAATAGATATGAGGTGGTTATGAGATGATGCCAACGATAAAATGTCCAGTTTGTTCAAAAGAAGAAGAGGTAGGGAAAACAGTACTAACCGCTCAATCTAATCAAAATGTTATTTTTAAATGCCCTCATTGCCTATTTGAAAAAAGGAATATCGAAACAAGCAAAGGATAAGATTTTTATCCACATTCATTTAGTAAAATGAAGAGAAATTCCCCTTTACATGGGAAATCTATGTTAAAATGGAGGCGATTCATATTCAAATTTTGAGGAGTTTTTTGAATGATCAGCCTACAAAGTGGTGAATTCTTAGAAATAAACATTCAAGAATTAATGATTCCATCTGAAAGAGTTGCGCACGTTCAAATAGGAAATACATTGGAGCATGCCATACTTGTCTTAACGAAAAGTGGATATACAGCTATACCAGTTTTAGATTTGGAGTACAAGCTGAAAGGTTTAATAAGTACCCCGGTTGTTCTCGAATCAATCTTAGGTTTAGAAAGAATAGAATTTGAAAAATTAGAAAAAAACCGTGTAGAAAATGTTATGAATTCTTCCATTCCTAGAATTACTATAAACAGCCCAGTCTTATCTACTTTAGAGTTATTAGTCGATCATCCTTTTTTATGTGTTGAAAACGAACAAGGTTTTTTTGAGGGAATCTTGACTAGAAGAGCGGTATTAAAATTATTATATAAACATACTAGAAGGTTAAATAAGAACAATCATAGCTCATCATTATAAGTAAGATTAGAACTTCGCAAAATAAGGCGGAGTTTTTTTCTTATAATGAAATGGTTTATAAAACAAGATATACTATAAGAAAAACTTATGGTGAGGTAAAGGGAATGTCGTCTCTTTCAGAATTTCAACTATTGACTGTTCTTGCTCAAGAAATGAATATGAGAAAAGCAGCTGAACGACTATTTGTGTCGCAACCTGCTCTTTCACAGCGACTACAAAGTATTGAAAAGGAGTGGGGAACTAAGCTTTTCATTCGTTCACAGAAAGGCTTAGCCTTAACACCTGCTGGGGAACACGTAATCAAATTCGTAAATGAGACTCTTCAAAAAGAAGAAGAGGTAAGAGAAGCACTTCATGCCTTGCAAAATGAAGTTCACGGTACGCTAAAGATAGCAGTTGCTTCCATAGTCGGACAAAATTGGCTACCACAGGTTCTTAAAATGTTTATTCAACGGTATCCACAAGCGAAAATTTCACTTATTACAGGTTGGAGTAGTGAAATTTTAAAAGCAATGTATGAAGATCAAGTACATATCG
>DASQIV010000084.1:0-3294 GCA_035631415.1 Pseudoneobacillus sp.
GACAGGAAATAGCTGAACTTCTTTATTTAGGGCATTTAAAGCAACATCTCAAACATCCATTTTATCAGAAGCTAAGAAATCAATTTGCTTACCTGGCCCATGATGACGGTTATTTTAATAAAATTTATTATCGAGAAATCAGTGATTTTTATGAAATGTTGGGTAATGTAGTAGCCATTAAATTAAACCAACTCCAAATCAAAAAGTCACTTTTTAATTTCCGTAAGACTCGCCCATTACCACCTATTCCTGGGAAATGCTTAACTCAAATTTCTCACTTTACGAAAGAAGGGATAGTCATTTCTATCGAAAAGCGGGAGGATACGAGAAATCGTATTGAAATACCTATTTGGATATTAGGCGATTTTTTAGATATGGATGATATGTATGAGGAAGCTTTGAAATTGGAAACAGGTGCCTGTCAGGCAAAGTTAGTATATGAGAAGAAATTGAATGAGTGGAAATTACTTATGTAAAAAGTTCTCCCTAGTATTGTAAAAATACTAGGGTTTTCTTTTATGATTTTAGGAATAGGGAATAACGTGTTCAAAATAATAAAATAAATTAAATATATATTAAAAATGATGATTAATATGGAAAAACCATTTGAAAAATCCTATTCTAAAAGAGTAATCAACAACGTTGTTAGCCCTTTCAATTTAAACGTTCCTATTTAAAAAGTAAATGTGATTATAAATTCGAAATTTATAAGATACAACCAAGCTCATTTTTCATAAATATAAAAAAGATATAAAAAATATTTAGAATAAAAAATGACTGGTTTTCTTTCGTCTCTTTTTAAATAAAGTGGTAAAATAAAATCGTTGAAAAAAAATGGAGGTTCTAAGATGAGAACAAAACTTGGTTTATTATACGGAGGAAAGTCAGCGGAACATAAAGTCTCCATGCAAACAGCTATGGCAGTTATTAAAGCACTTGATTTAGAACAATTTGAAATTCATCCGATTTATATAACTACTGAGGGCGGGTGGGTTCGTGGGCCTCAGTTAATGGCTCCTGTTGAAACCGTTAAAGAACTTGAGTTTACAGCGGAGAATGCCGGATCGCAAGCTTCACTAGCGCCATCTCTTTTTCAAGTAGAAAAGGAGCAAGAATCCCAAGCGTTAGATGTTATTTTTCCACTTTTACATGGTCCTAACGGAGAAGATGGAACCGTTCAAGGTCTATTAGAACTATTAAACTTACCTTATGTAGGAAATGGTGTACTTGCTTCTGCGGCGGGAATGGATAAAGTCATCATGAAAAATATTTTTGCACAAGCAGGTCTTGCTCAAGTTAACTTTGTAGCCTTTACCCGAAGTGAATGGGAAAAGGAAAAAGAAAAAAGCTATTTACATGTAGAAAATCAACTAGGATATCCATGCTTTGTTAAACCTGCAAATCTTGGGTCCAGTGTTGGAATCAGTAAGTGTACAAACCGTGAAGAATTAGATAAAGCCTTTATTGATGCTTTCCAATTTGACCGAAAAGTGATTATCGAAGAAGGTGTCGTTGCTCGTGAAGTAGAAATTGGAGTTATGGGGAATGATGAACCTGAATGCTCTGTAGCCGGTGAAATTATTCCTAAAAAAGATTTTTATGACTATAAGGCAAAGTATGAAGACGGTGATACAGCTTTAGTCATTCCAGCCGACATTTCTCAAGAAACGTATGAAGATTTAAAGGAAATGGCTATTAAAGCATATAAAGCGTTAGACTGTTCAGGTCTAGTTCGTGCGGATTTCTTCCTAACCAAGAGCGGACAGTTACTGATCAATGAAGTGAATACGATGCCTGGATTTACTCCGTTCAGTATGTTCCCGTTACTATGGAAGCATACTGGTGTTGAATATCCAGAGTTAATTAAAAGATTAGTGAACCTAGCAAAAGAAAGACACGCTGAAAAACAAAACATTAAACATACTTTTTAAAATGATTGAAACACACAGTAAATAATCATATAACACCTAAGGTCTGGCCTAATTTGTTGCATCAAATGGTCAGACCTCATTCGTTTATTGATGGAGGAGGGTCTAAATGATTCAAAGGTCAGTAAAGCAAGTGGCAACCATGATTTCAGTTTTGAATGATGTCCAATCCTATGAAGATCAGATGATACGTGGAGTATGTATCGATTCCCGTAAGATTGAGAAAGGAAATTTATTTGTTCCATTTATCGGTCAAAACATGGATGGCCATCAATTTGTAGAAGAGGCTATAAAACAAGGAGCGGCAGCTGCATTGTGGCAAAAGGATGTTCCTAACCCTCCTATTAACTTACCGATATTAATTGTGGAGGATACTTTAACCGCTCTTCAGGAGTTAGCAAAAAGTTACCGTCACCAATTAAATCTTAAAGTGATTGGGGTTACAGGTAGCAATGGTAAAACGACGACTAAAGATATGGTAGCTAATCTTTTATCGATTAAATACAAGGTGCAAAAAACAGAAGGGAATTATAATAATCATATTGGTCTCCCCTTTACGATTTTGCAGTTGAACGAAGACACCGAAATGGCTGTATTGGAAATGGGAATGAGCGGTCGAGGTGAAATAGATTTTTTATCAAAACTGGCTAATCCAGATGTAGCCTTAATTACGAATATAGGTGAAGCACATCTATTGGATTTAGGCTCTAGGGAAGGTATTACGGAAGCAAAGTTGGAAATTATTAATGGTTTAAAGGAGAACGGCCTGATTATATATTTCGGTGACGAGCCTTTATTAAGAGATAAGTTTGAACACTACCATGGTGATGCAACTGTTCAAACTTTTGGTAGAAGTATAAGAAATACGATTTACCCAACTGTGATCACTTCTGGTGACACAGGAAGCTATTTTAACGTAAATAAGAGTGAACAAGAATTTTATTTACCAGTCCTAGGAACACATAATATTATGAATGCCCTTTGTGCTATGCAAGTGGCAGTATATTTTGATATTCCATATACACAATTAAACGAAGGCTTTAAAAATCTAAAGCTAACAAATATGAGAATGGAACTCGTTGAAGGGGAAAATGGAGAAAAAATTATTAATGACGCATATAATGCAAGCCCCACTTCCATGAATGCGGCGATAGAATTAATAACTTATTTACCTGGCTATCAACAAAAGATTTTAGTCCTAGGAGATATGCTAGAACTTGGACCAAAAGAAGAAGAGTTTCATTATAATATTGGTGAATCGTTAAATCCTGAAAAGATTGACTATGTATTTACTTATGGGAAATTAGCTAAATATATCGCCAATGGGGCTAACAAATCTTTTGCTCCAGGTCACGTTTTCACCTTC
>DASQIV010000085.1:0-4905 GCA_035631415.1 Pseudoneobacillus sp.
ATTCCTTTAGGATAGCTTATTGTACTTTATACAACTAATCAATTAAGGAAAGGGTATTCAAAATGAAGCCACACATACTTTTTCGTTTTTCGCTCTTTTTCATCATTTACACCGCTTTAACTTTCTATATTGGCTGGAATCTCTGGGCTTGGTTACATACTTCTTTTGGATTTCAACATATATGGTTGCTCGGGGTACTCGTCGTTCTTGTTTCTTATTCGTACATAATCGGCCGTTTCCTCCACTTATTTTCAGTCTTTAAAATAATGGGCGCATATTGGTTTGGAATCTTCCAATATTCTCTTTTATTATTACCACTCGCTAATCTTGTTGTACTCATTTTTACTATTTTCAATTACCCACAAGAATCAGTCATTATTTGGACAGGTTCGATAGTACTCCTAGCATTCATTGTTCTCTTACTATATGGAACATTTAATGCGTATAGCCCTGTCGTTCGGACCTACTCACTAGAAATTCCGAAGCTTGCCGGCAATAGAACCCATCTCCGTATAGCTATGGCGTCTGATATGCACTTTGGAAATCTATCAGGATTATCACATCTTCACCGTCTCATAAAAAACGTCAATCAACTGAAACCAGATCTTATTCTGTTACCAGGAGACATTATCGATGATGATCCAAAGCCATTTATCCAGAAAAAAATGGGAGATGTAATGAAGGATTTATCTGCTCCTTTAGGTGTTTATGGGGTGCTAGGTAATCATGAATATTACGGGGGAGCTATACCAGAATTCGTAAAAGAGATGAATCGAATTGGTATTAAAATTTTACAAGACGAGATTGTAAAAATCGATGAAGCCTTCTACCTCGTAGGACGTAAGGATAAAACTGATTCTAAGCGAAAATCGATGCAGGAATTAGTGGAAAATCTTGAACACTCCTATCCTATTATCATGATGGATCATCAACCTGCAGAAATAAAACAGGCAGTGGAAACCGATATCGATTTACTCTTATCCGGGCACACTCATCGAGGTCAAATGGCGCCGAACCATCTAATCACTCGAAGAATATTCGATTTAGATTGGGGCCACCAACAATTTAATCAACTCCATGCTATTGTTTCATCAGGATTTGGTTTTTGGGGTCCACCGCTTCGGATTGGTAGTCGCTCAGAAATCATTCAAATTGAAGTTACTTTTATAAAAAATAAAGAAGAGAAATGACTAAAATATAATTCCTACAATGAAAAATCATCAGCAAGAAACCGTAACTGCCAACCGGAGTTTAAAAGTTTAAGAGTGACCATGTAATAGACATACTGAACATTTTTACTATTTCATAACAAAAAGAGCTAATCAGGACCTACCGATTAGCTCTTTCTTCTAGCTATTTTTCATCACGCTCTTCTTATACCACTCTGCAGCAGCTTCTACTTCTTCAAACGTTAGTGAGTGACCTCTACTTTCCCAATGAAGATGGACCTTTACGTTTGCTCTTTCTAATAATGACTGCAATTCTGCTGATTCCAGCGGTGAACATATTGGGTCGTTTGTTCCTGCTCCAATAAACACAGACTTTCCAGTTAAGTCTGGTAATTCAATCCCCTTGATTGGAACCATCGGATGATGCAAGATTGCCCCTTGCAATGCATCTTGGTAATGAAATAACAAACTACCAGCTATATTTGCACCATTAGAATAACCAATCGCAATCACATTCCCACGGTCAAATCCATATTTTACAGATGCTTCATCAATAAAATCATTCAATTCTTTTGTACGGAAAATTAAATCTTCCTCATCAAAAACGCCTTCCGCTAATCTGCGAAAAAATCGAGGCATTCCATTTTCTAATACGTTTCCGCGTACACTTAAATAGGAAGCATCTTCATCTATTTTCCCTGCTAATGGAATTAAATCTAATTCATTCCCTCCAGTTCCATGGAGTAAAAGAAATGTTGGCTTCGTTGTGTCCTTACCTTTTTGAAATATATGTTTCATCATTTTTTCTCCTTCCGAATTCATTCTCATCAAATAAAAACTATTTCGGTCTTTCTATTTCAAAAATCTCCCCAATTTTAGCATAATCATTACCTGCAAGACGACTAATAGCACCCAACGCAATGGGATCAATTTTTCCAGCTTCATATATCTCTTCAGCTATATGAAAGTGCTCTACCTTTCCAATGATAAGATCGGTACTCGGACAATCACCATTACCTAATTCAAGGTAGTGACGTAAGGAACATTCCATTCGCACCTTGGCCTCTTTAATACCCGGTACTTTAACTTTTATACTATTTACAGGAGTTAGCTTTACCTTCTCCACTTCACTTTGATTAGATGGTAGATTAGCTGCCGTTTCATTAATCTTCTCCACATTCGTTTCATCCACAATATGAATAACAAATTCCTTCAAATCAACGATGTTTCGAGCTGTATCCTTTTGTGAGCCACCTTTTCGCTGTATGGCTAACGAGATGGATGGCGGATTAGAAGAAACGATATTGAAATAGCTAAAGGGTGCCCCATTTAAAACTCCCTCAGTAGACAAGGTTGTTACAAATGCAATCGGTCTCGGAATAATACTACCGATTAATAGCTTATAATTTTCTCTTTCGGTCAAAGTAGATGGATCAATCGATAACAAAGGGCTCACCTCTTCATCAGTCTAGTTTCTTAACTGTTATTGGAATCAGTTCCCGTTCAATTTTCTCCCTTTGTGACTCATACTGGGGAGGCAGCATTAATTTCCCCCCCATTGTATCCAGTGACTCATCATGGGCAAACCCCGGTGGATCCGTAGCAATTTCGAACAGTATTTCTCCATGCTCTCTAAAATAAATGGCATTAAAGTAATTACGATCTTTGACAGGAGTTACCCCATACCCGTTACTCTCCACGTAGTTTTTCCAATCTAATTGATCTTCGTCATCTTTAGCCCGCCAAGCGATATGATGCACCGTTCCGACCCCCATCAGACCGCGTCCGCTTGTTGTCTTCTTCAAGTCAATGACATTACCAATGTCAGCTGATGAGCGAAAACGAATAAAGTCACCCTCTTCACCCACTTTTTCGAGCCCCAATACATGTTCCAGCAAGTGAGCTGTTTTTTCAGGCTGACCTGACAATAAAGTGGCTCCTCCAAAGCCTTTTATAGCTACTTCAGATGTTATATCATCAAAATTCCAAGTATTCCTCTTTCCTTCTTCTCTTTCAACTATTTCTAAACGAAGACCATGAGTATCGTTAAACCCGATATTTTTCTCACCGAAGCGTACCGTTTTTGTATGAGGAATATTAAAATGCTCTAATCTTTTTTGCCAAAATTCCAATGCACCTTTAGGAACAACATAGGAGGTCACTCCTACTTGACCGTCCCCGATTCTCCCTTTATAAGCCCCAGACCATGGGAAAAAGGTGATAATTGTTCCTGGATGGCCACCTTCATCACTAAAATAAAGATGATACGTTCCAGGATCATCAAAGTTAACGGTTTGTTTTACTAAACGAAGACCTAACACACCAGCATAAAAATCAACATTTTCTTGCGGATGTCCTACGATAGCTGAAATATGATGGATACCCATTGTTTTCTTTGTCATTATTCTCACTCCTTTTTCTTATCTCGACATTTATATAAAATCGGTATTTATGTTTATAAAAGATATTATTACCTATTTTTTATTTTAGGCTTTTTTTGCATGTTATTAGACTATAAAGTCAACCTGCTGATATCCACTTCAGGCACACACTTTCCGCCTTATATCAAACTATCTTAAATTAAGATATCTCGAATTAAGGATAATTTAATAAATAGAATTTGTCAACTAGAGCAATTCGAAAGAAAATGCCGAACCCTCACAAGAAGGTTCGGCACTTTAATGTAAATTTTATGCTGCTCTTTTTAAATGCTTAAATTGACCCTTTGATAATACGGTCTTTTCTAATCGATGTCCTAATATCCCAGCAAAAACAGCTAGGATAATATCCTTTGGAAGTGGAACTACCATCCATAACCAAGCCATTTTATACGTGAACCCTTCTGGAGCTGCAGCCCAAAACTTATAACCAAAGTACATCCAGTTCGTACCAACTACATAATTAATCACAAATCCAACTAACGCAGCCATCACAAAAGTAGTTACACTTCTGTTTTTTTCTACCATTTTCCCAACAACATATGCGACTAAAATAAATGAAAGAATAAATCCAAAGGTAGGGCTAAGTAAGGTTGAAAATCCTGCTCCGAATTTAGCAAAAACAGGAACCCCCACCAAACCTACTAAAGTATATGTAATCATCGAAATCGCTCCAACACGACTACCAAGCACTAATCCTGCTAAAATAGCAAAAAACGTTTGTAAGGTAATCGGCACCCCACCTACAACCATAAATGGAACAATTGAAGTAATGTTTGAACCGATAGCCATTAAAGCTACAAACATTCCTACAAGAGTTATATCAATCGTTTTTAAATTTCTCACACTTTTTCCCCCTTCTATATCAACTTTCTATGTTAAAGATAGTAGATTCAATCACCTATTGTCAACCATTTTTTATTCAAGGTTAACAATAGATCGATTCGAAGGTAACATACCCATGAAAAATCATCCTCTTAATTAAAAATACAACTATACTAGGGTTATGTGTCTTAGATAAAAAAATTGATCCTATATATAAGCGGGCATACAAATTTTTAAAATTAATTTGAAGTCGTTTTTTTATTTGCTTCGTCTAAAGATAGAACTTCATCAAAGGAGGCGAAATATGGAACACAATCAAGTAAGTGAGCAAGCTATCCTCTCCGGAACAAACCAGGAGGAAGTCCTTGAATTTATTATGAATACTTATGGGTCAGCCATAAAAAGCTTGATTTATAGTTACGTAAAGGATTGGGAGATAACAAGTGACTTAACACAGGAGGTTTTGGTATCTA
>DASQIV010000086.1:0-3036 GCA_035631415.1 Pseudoneobacillus sp.
TAGGGAAAGGAAGAGAAAAAATGACTCAAACTGAAGTAGTAATTGTGAGCGCTGTTCGTACAGCGATAGGAAATTTTAACGGAAGCTTAAAAAATATCTCTGCTCCAGAGCTAGGGTCCATTGTAATAAAAGGTGCCTTAGAAAAGGCAGGTTTAAAACCAGAGCAGGTTGATGAAATTATTTTAGGAAATGTGTTACAGGCCGGTTTAGGACAAAATCCAGCAAGACAAGCAGCAATTAAAGCGGGGATTCCTGAAAGCGCTTCCTCAATGACGATAAATAAAGTTTGTGGCTCTGGTTTGAAAGCTGTTCATCTTGCAACACAAGCCATTTTAGCGGGTGATGCGGAAATTGTAGTAGCTGGTGGAATGGAAAATATGAGCCAAGCACCTTATCTGTTAAAAAATGCACGTGACGGTTTTAAAATGGGAGATCAAAAGTTAATTGATACGATGGTAGCAGACGGTCTAACATGTGCCTTTAACGATTATCATATGGGAATTACAGCAGAAAATTTATGTGACAAATACGAGCTAACTCGTGAAGAACAAGATCAATTTGCTGCTTGGAGCCAGGAAAAAGCAGTTAAAGCGATTGCTGAAGGAAGATTTCAAGATGAAATTATTCCTGTTGTCATCCCTCAACGAAAAGGGGATCCGATTGTATTTGCTCAGGATGAATATCCAAAGGCGGGAACAACGGCTGAAAAACTAGCAGGATTACGTCCTGCATTTAAAAAGGATGGAAGTGTAACAGCTGGAAATGCTTCTGGTATCAATGATGGAGCAGCAGTGGTTGTAGTCATGAGTAAAGCAAAGGCACAAGAATTAGGATTAACTCCACTAGTAACAATTAAAGCAAATGCAAGTGCAGGAGTAGATCCAAGTATCATGGGAATTGGCCCAGTTCCAGCGGTAAGAAAAGCACTTGAAAAAGCTGGTACATCTCTAGAAGAGATCGAGCTAATTGAAGCAAATGAAGCTTTTGCAGCTCAATCATTAGCGGTTGACCGTGATCTTCAATTTAATAAAGAAATCCTTAATGTTAACGGAGGAGCAATTGCCCTAGGACATCCGATTGGAGCAAGTGGTGCAAGGATCCTTGTAACGTTAATTCATGAAATGAAAAAGCGCAATGCCGCAAAAGGCTTAGCCACTCTTTGTATCGGTGGAGGACAAGGTGTAGCGACGATTGTAGAGCTAGCTTAAGAAAGTAGAAAGGGGAGAGTAGCGTGAAAAAAATTGGCCAATCTTTTAAAGATGCGGTAGCGGGCATTCAAGATGGAGCTACCTTGATGGTAGGTGGATTCGGACTTTGTGGAATTCCAGAAAACCTAATTTTAGCACTTGTTGAAAAAGGGGTTAAAGACTTAAGGGTTATTTCAAATAACTGTGGGATTGACGAATGGGGTCTGGGGCTACTTTTAAGAAATAAACAAATTAAGAAAATGATCGGCTCCTATGTTGGAGAAAATAAAGAGTTTGAGAGGCAGGTTCTCTCTGGGGAATTAGAGGTAGAATTATTGCCCCAAGGATCTTTAGCAGAAAAAATTCGTGCTGGTGGAGCTGGAATTCCTGCATTTTATACACCAGCAGGCGTAGGGACTCCTATTGCAGACGGCAAAGAAACAAGAATATTCAATGGAAAAGAATACTTACTGGAGGAAGCCCTATCGGCAGACTTTAGTCTTGTTCGTGCCTGGAAAGGCGATAAAATGGGCAATCTCGTTTATCGTAAAACTGCACGCAATTTTAATCCGATGATTGCAGCAGCAGGAAAGGTAACCATTGCTGAGGTCGAGGAATTAGTAGAAATCGGCGAGCTAGATCCAAACCATATTCATACGCCTAGTATTTATGTTCAAACCATTATTGAAGGAAAACAAGAAAAACGAATCGAGCGGCTAACAGTACAGAAATAATCAGGACAGGAGGAGAAAGATTTGAATAATCGTGAAAAGATTGCAAGAAGAGCAGAACAAGAAATCGAAAATGGTTTTTATGTCAACTTAGGAATTGGTATGCCCACATTAGTGGCAAATTTTATTTCTGAAAATAAACAAGTTGTCCTCCAGTCCGAAAATGGCTTACTTGGAATTGGTCCATATCCTACAGAAGATGAAGTAGATGCGGATTTAATTAATGCTGGAAAAGAAACGGTCACAGCTATTCCTGGTTCAGCCTTTTTCGATAGTGCGGAATCATTTGCAATGATTCGTGGTGGTCATGTAAACGTGGCTATTCTTGGTGGAATGGAAGTATCCGAAAAAGGTGATTTAGCGAATTGGATGATCCCAGGGAAGATGATTAAAGGTATGGGTGGCGCAATGGATCTTGTTCATGGAGCGAGAAAAATTATCGTCATTATGGACCATGTGAATAAAGCTGGTGAATCAAAAATATTAAAAGAATGTACTTTACCGCTAACAGGTAAGGGAGTCGTGAACCGTATTATTACGGAAAGAGCGGTTATGGATGTTACAGATGCAGGTTTAAAATTAGTTGAAGTTGCGCAAGGATTTACAATTGAAGATGTTGTAAATTCAACAGATGCAACACTACTAGTTGATGAAAATGTAAAAATAGAAGCATATTAAAACGAGCAGGGAAAATTTTCCCTACTCGTTTTTTTATTCTAATCATAATTTTTCTTTGGTTTAAAATCTTCTGAGCCCGGAAACTTCCAACCCCTTTCAGAGCTGTTTTTCCTCCTAATAGCTTGCCAGGGTTATTTATATTTCATTTAAAAAATCATGTTATAATAAGTTCAAAAATAAAAAGAGAGGTTAAACCATGAAGAAGCAGAAGCAACAACAAAAACACCAAAGTACAAAACCGAAAAAAGATGAGTCTGCTATAACTCTAGGAGAATTTCTGAATCAAGATTTAATGAAGCAGTTAAAAGAGAAACAACAAGAGTTAAAAGCATCTGAAGAAAAGAAAATTCAAGAAGAGGAAGCTAGAAAGCGTGAGGAAAAAAGATTAAAAGAAAAAAATAAAACTTTTGAAGAGCTTTTAAATGAGAGCACAACTGACT
>DASQIV010000087.1:0-3446 GCA_035631415.1 Pseudoneobacillus sp.
AAGCGAGGCTTTAAAAGTGGTCTAGTTTTGCTGTTTATCGGAGGTTTAATGCTCTCGGTATTAGTTGGGAATGGTATGGGACTTATCTGGCATGGGGAAGAAGGATCCTGGACAGAACCTATTGCATCCTTGATTGCTGGCGTTTTTGGAGGAATCGGTGAAACACCATCTATCGTCATTTTTTACATCGCATGGTGGATTCATTTATTATTCCTATTAGCGTTTTTAGTGTATGTTCCACAATCCAAGCATGCTCATTTAATCGCTGGTCCAGCCAACGTGTTTTTTAATCGTTTGGATAAGCCAGGCAAGTTAAAGAAAATCGACTTTGAAGATGAGTCTCAAGAAAGCTTTGGAGTTGGAAAAATTGAAGATTTTACGCAAAATCAATTAATTGATTTATATGCATGTGTAGAGTGCGGTCGCTGTACGAATATGTGTCCAGCAACAGGCACTGGTAAAATGCTTTCACCGATGGACTTAATTGTGAAGCTACGTGATCATTTAACGCATCACGGTGCGGCTGTTACACAAAAGCAGCCTTGGGTACCAACCTTTGCTTTTTCCGACACAAAGGGGAACCAAATTGCTTTAGCAGCTGCAGGTCAAGGTGCAGAAGAATCAGCAGCAGGTTTGGCTTATAGCCCTAGTCTAATTGGCGAAGTCATAACAGAAGAAGAAATATGGGCATGTACGACTTGCCGTAACTGTGAGGATCAATGTCCAGTTATGAACGAGCATGTGGATAAAATTATCGACCTACGCCGTTATTTAGTTTTAACAGAAGGAAAGATGGATGCCGATGCGCAACGTGCGATGACTAACATCGAACGTCAAGGAAATCCATGGGGTCTTAATCGTAAAGAGCGTGAAGATTGGCGTGAAGCACGTGAGGATGTTCATATTCCAACAGTGAAAGAAATGAACAAAGCAGGCGAGGAATTTGAGTACCTGTTCTGGGTTGGGTCTATGGGTTCTTACGACAATCGCAGCCAAAAAATCGCATTATCTTTTGCTAAGCTAATGAATGAAGCTGGCGTGAGTTTTGCGATTTTAGGAAACAAAGAAAAGAACTCTGGTGATACACCACGTCGTTTAGGAAATGAGTTCCTTTTCCAAGATCTAGCAACAAAAAACATTGAAGAATTCGAAAAAGCTGAGGTTAAGAAAATCGTTACAATTGACCCGCATGCTTATAATATTTTCAAAAATGAGTATCCTGATTTCGGATTAACCGCTGAGGTGTACCATCATACAGAGGTTTTAGCGAAGCTAGTAGAAGAAGGAAGATTGGTTCCGAAGTACGAAGTGAACGAAACGATTACCTTCCACGATTCTTGTTACTTAGGACGCTACAATGAAGTGTATGACCCACCACGTGAAATCTTAAAAGCGATTCCAGGAGTGAAATTGGTGGAAATGGAACGAAATCGTGAAACAGGAATGTGCTGTGGAGCGGGTGGTGGTCTAATGTGGATGGAAGAACACACAGGAAATCGCATCAACGTGACAAGAACAGAGCAAGCATTAGCAGTTAACCCATCTGTCATTAGTTCAGGATGTCCATACTGCTTAACTATGCTATCAGATGGAACAAAAGCAAAAGAAGTCGAAGAAAAGGTCTCCACTTACGACGTAGCAGAAATCTTAGAAAAAGCAGTAGTCGGTGAACAAAACCAACTAGTTTCATAAATAAGTCAACTATAGCACGCTTTAACACACTAACGCACCGGGGGTCAGACCCCCGGTGGTTTAAAGCGTTAAAGTATGTCTGTCTTGGTTTAGGCAGGTAGAATAAAAGTAGTAATTTATGTAAAATATTTTAATTTTTGCTATTTTTAAAGTAAAATAGATTTAAAGCGCTTACAAAATGTGTGGCGCGAATATACCTTTCTTTTTTTCTTCTTTTACCCGAGCGAGCGTTCAGTCGCTTGTCTTTCCGCATCTTTGATTACTACAATTCAGTATTTACTTTAACTTTCAGCTTATTTTCAGGAGATGAAATAGAACAATCCATGCTTATAGAGCAACATAAGGTTTTTTTTCACGAAAGCTTTCTAAACATCAAACAAAGGAGAGGTTTTAGATGGGGAAAACAGTCATTTTAGCAGGAGCAAGAACACCATTTGGAAAATTTGGCGGAGCATTAAGCCAATTTACAGCATCTGAATTAGGGGGCTTTGCCGTTAAGGAAGCACTTCAACGAGCAGGTGTCCAACCAGAAGAAGTAAACGAACTCATTTTAGGATCCGTATTGCAAGGTGGTCAAGGACAAATTCCATCTCGTCAAGCAGCTCAACATGCAGGCCTTCCTTGGGGTGTAAAAACGGAAACGATTAATAAAGTGTGTGCTTCTGGTATGCGTAGCGTTACTCTTGCGGACCAAATCATTCGTGCTGGTGATGAAGAAGTGATTGTAGCAGGTGGAATGGAATCGATGAGCAATGCTCCGTATATCATGCCAAAAGCTCGTTGGGGATTACGCATGGGTGATGGCTCGGTTAAGGACCTCATGCTGAACGATGGTTTAACATGCGCCTTTACAGGGGTTCATATGGGGACTTATGGGAACGGAACAGCGAAGGAATTAGAATTAACGCGAGAACAGCAGGATCAATGGGCATTAAGAAGCCATGAGCGTGCAACAACGGCAATCGAAGCAGGTATTTTTGCAGAAGAAATCGTTCCAGTTCAAGTTCCACAAAAGCGTGGAGAGACTATTGCGGTACAACACGACGAATCACCTCGTAAGGACACTTCTTACGAAAAACTAGCAAAGCTTGCACCGGTATTTAACTCAGACGGAACCATTACAGCAGGTAACGCACCGGGTGTAAACGACGGAGCGGCAGCACTAGTATTAATGAGCGAAGAACGTGCGAAACAAGAAGGAAAAAAACCATTTGCTTATATTATCGGACATGCGGAAGTAGCGATCGAAGCAAAGGACTTCCCGAAAACGCCTGGGCTTGTCATTAATGAACTTTTGAAAAAGACAGGCAAAAGTGTCGAAGAAATTGACCTTTTTGAAATAAATGAAGCTTTTGCAGCCGTTTCATTAGCAAGTGAAAAAATTGCAGGCTTAGATCCGGAGAAAATCAATGTTAACGGTGGAGCGATTGCTTTAGGACATCCGATTGGAGCAAGCGGAGCGAGAATTATTTTAACATTAATGTACGAATTAAAGCGTCGTGGCGGCGGAATCGGTGTTGCAGCCATTTGTTCAGGTGGCGGCCAAGGCGATGCCATCATGATTGAGGTTCCAAAACAATAATTTTTCGAAAAAAATAGATGGTGAACGTTAAAAGGGGAGGAATATCAGTGAATATCAAAAAAGTAATGGTCATTGGGGCAGGGCAAATGGGTTCTGGAATTGCTCAGGTGTGTGCACAAGCAGGGTACGAAGTCCTTCTAAACGACCTGAAGCCAGAATTTGTCGAGCGCGG
>DASQIV010000088.1:0-5517 GCA_035631415.1 Pseudoneobacillus sp.
TTATATACTTTCATTCTTTTTCCATATCTTTTTAAAATCAATATGTCCTCTTCCGTTAAATTCAACCCCCTGAATAGAAGGATGGAAGGTGGATTCAATGGTTTTATGAACAAGAAACACGGCCATTATTTCTTCATGAATCAACTGAGTGATTTCATTGAATTGATGTTCACGAATCGTCTTATTTTCTTCCAAAAGGATTTCTTCCATTTTTAAGTCTAAATATGGTATTTTCTCTTTAGGCCAATGATTTCTAATAAAGCTATAATCTGACTTATACTGCTCTATTTTCGAAAGTTCATCTTCACCCCAAACTGCTTCGAAAAGAATGCAATCAGCTAGTTGCATTTGCTCCTTCTCTAGCATCTCACTCCAGCCAATGATAACAACGGAAAAATGAATACCATATTTTGCACATTGTTCCTTGATCCATAAAGCATCCACTTCATGTCGATCATAGGTATAGAGGAGTATTTCCTCTTTATTGTAATGACATTTTTCTAATAATGAACAAATTTCAGATGGATCTATTTGTTCTTTTTGATAATGCATCTTTGAAAAATGAATATCAAAACCACAGGATGGATAAATTCTCGGTTCCCCTAAATCTTCAATCATTTTTTCTCTATCCATAATTTTATGAATAGCTTCTCTAAAATGACGGTCATTCTGGGGAGCATTTATTTTATTAAGATTAAAGGTAAAAAGAGTACTTCCAGCATAAATGTCTTCCACTTCATTCCAGGACGGATTTTTACGGTACTGGGTTTCACCGGTATTAACGAATATCACTTCAGATTCCAATAATGTCATGTATTCCTTTGGCATGTTCGAAATTTCAATTTTGTCAATATGAGCTCGCCCTTCAAAATAGGTTGGAAAGGCTTCAAGAATACAAGCATTCGGATTATATTTCTTAACCATATACGGGCCAGTTCCAGGTGGTAAGTTTGTCTCATGATAGTCTAAGAAATCAGCTGGAATGATAGAAAAAGTAGGGAAGCTCAAATATTTCAAAAATAGCTTATTTTTCTTTTTTAAATGAAATTGAATGGTGTATTTATCAATGACAGTAATAGAGTTCATATTTTCAATTAGCCATTTTTGTGGAAAACCATTTTGAAATAGCTCATTCACTGTAAATTGAACATCAAATGCATCGAATTCTTTTCCATGATGAAAAAAAACACCTTTCCGGAGATAGAAATTCCAAGTTTTCATATCATTATTGGTTTCCCAGTAATGGGCTAGACTTTCAGTGACAAAATCAGTGTCATGATTGTATGTGACCAAGGTGTTATAAACTTGTTTAATTAAATGGGCATCAAAATCATAATAGGCTTTGCTAGGAATAAGGGAATTAATAGTTCTAAATACTGGTAGACGAATAATATCGGTAAAATCACTGGAAGATCCTTGTCTCTCATAACCGAAGAAATGATTAACCCAGTTGGCTATTTCCTTTTTTGCGTGTGAACTTCCATATTGGCTGATTAATTGCAAACCTTCTGTAATATCTCCCTCTTGAATAAGTTTTTTTCCTTCCGAAAGAATGATTTCATCGACACTAATATGAAATTGTAAGGTAGATTTATTTCCTCGGCCACGACCAGAAATAAAGGTGATCCAATTCTGTTCAATCATTTTATTTAAAATTAGTTTGGCATTTCTAGGTGTACAAAATAGAAGATGGGATATATCCTCCATTGTGACAGAGTGGGCAGGGATATCTTGTTGAAGAGAATAGTAGTTTCTTAATTTGACAAAGTCTTCTATTAATTGGTGCTTCATTTGATATCACTCCATACGAATAAAAACTCGAAAAAAATAGCTTGAGAATTACCATTTTTACATTCTTGTTTCCATTGTAAGTTATATACAAGGAGGGGAATAAAAATGGCATTACCAATTTCAAAATTGAAGCCTTTTGGCTTAGTGAAAAATAAATCCTTTTCAATCTTAGTTGCTTCTACATTCTTATTAAGTATAGCAAATAAAATTTACGAGCTGCTACTACCATTAATTATGTATGAGTTAACCCATTCAACCATCGTGGTGAGTACGATGAGAACTGCTGAACTTTTACCAAATCTATTGTTTGGTATTTTTATTGGAGTGATTGTTGATCGCGTTAACAAAAAAAGATGGGTGTTATGGATGATTGGTTCTCAAGCCGTATTACTATTTGCTATGGCATACCTCATCAAAACGAATACCAATTTGCTGTTCACCTATTATACCATTGGCTTTCTATTGATGACGTTCAGTTATGGTTACTTTAATGCACAAATCAGTTTAATTAAAACGACTGTACCAGAAGGAAAATTAACTGCTGCAAATGCAAAGTTTTCATTTATTGATACCTTTGTCACCATCATGGGACCTATTATCTCTGGATTTATTTTACTATTACCATTTTTGTATGATGGTTTACTTCTCACGTCAATCGTTTATTTGATCTCATTTTTACTTTTGACCCAATTAAAGCTACCTAATACCGAGATAAACAGGAATAAGGAGCCATTTTTAAATGAATTGAAGAACGGATGGATGTCTTTTATAAAAAATAAATCGTTGTTCACGATGACCTTGTTTATTATTTTTTTAAACTGTAGTTTTACGGTTGTTTCTATAATGGTCATTATTTTTGCAAAGGAAGAATTAAACCTATCCTCATCTGCAGTCGCGATGATCATGTCTGCATCAGGAATTGGTGGGATTATCGCGAGCACAATGGTAGCTAGATTAAGAGAGAAGATCGGTATTGGCAAACTGCTTGGTATGACGGCCGTTATAAATGCAATTGGATATCTTGGCTTGTTTTTATCTAATAAAACATACTTATTATTAATTTCACTATTTATCATCGGCTTTGCTGGCGCTATTTATGGGGTGTGTGCCTATACCTTCAGATTAGAACAAACACCATCAGAGTTAATTGGAAGAATAACTGGCATAACAGGAACCCTTTTTAGACTAGGAATGCCTGTGGCTATGTATCTTTCTGGCTTTTTGGTGGAATGGTGGGGGACATCAACCATTTTTCTAGCTTCTTTTATCCTTAACATTTTGGTGTTCCTGGTCTATACCCGTACTTTTTTATGGAAAATGTAACTTATCATTTACGGAGATGGAGTGAGGAAAAATGGAAATGATTCAATGGGAAAATCAGATGAAAGAAAATCTATCCTTGTATCTAAAAGAATTAATCGATTTTGTAAAGGTTCCTAATAACGTATTTAACATTGAACAGATAGTGGAAAATTCTCAGGTCTTATTGAAGCTTATGGAAAAGCGTGGGGTAAAGGTTGAAGAAATACCTACCAAAACGGGTAGACCCCTTATTTATGGTGAATATATATCGGATCCTTTTAACAAGACAATTCTTATTTATGGTCATTATGACGGGGTTCCCGTGGAAGAAAAAGGCTGGAAATCAGGACCTTATGAACCGGTCTTTAGAAACTCGACTAATGTTGATAGCGCTGGTTATTTATTTAATGAGAATGAGGATTATCTAAATGGGGAATGGAGAGTATATGGCCGTTCAATTGCGGATTCAAAAAATGCAATCGTTGCGATTTTAAGTGGTTTAGATATTTTAAAAGAAAAAGGGATCAAACCAAGTGTAAACTTAAAGTTTCTTTTTGATGGGGAGGAGGAAGTAGAATCTCCTAGTTTAGGAGAATGTTTAAGGAAGCATCCTGAAAAATGGAGGGCAGATTTAATTATTTCTGCCTCCGGTGAGGTTCATCAAAGTGGCTTACCGACCGTTGAGCTTGGCGTGAGGGGAATGCTGCAGTTGGATTTGACCACTTTTACTGGCGTAACCGATTTGCATAGTGGTCATTTTGGAAGCTTTGCACCGAATGCAGTATTAGATTTAAGTTACCTACTCTCTTCAATGAAAGATAGATTTGGAAGAGTAAGTGTCGAGGGATTTTATGATGAAGTGATGGAATTATCTGAATCCGAATTAGTGGTTTTGGAACGTATACCATCAATAGAGGGTGACTTATGCCGAAATTTCGGTATTTTAGAACCGGAAATGAAGGGAATGTCCTTGCAAAGATTGATTAATCTACCTACTTTAAATATTCGTGGAATGTCTGGTGGTTTTATTGGAGAGGAAGCTCGAAATATCATTCCAAGTAGTGCTACTGCTGAATTGGATATTCGATTAGTAAAAGGAATGGACCCAGACACTACGTTTGAAAAAGTAAAACAACATGTAAGAGGTCTGGGTTGGAGCATTTTAGAACACGAACCGTCAAGAGATGAGTTACTTCGTTGTAATAAGGTAGTTAGAATGACGAAAAAAGCAGCTTTTCCAGCAACAAGAACCGAATTAGATTCTCCTGAGGCAAAATATGTAGTAAATGTTTTACAACAAATATTTGCTGACAGCATGGTGGTGATGCCGACAGAAGGGGGGAGCTTACCATTGTATTTATTTGAGAGACTTGGTGTTCCTGTTGTATGTCTACCAACATCTAATTATGATTGTAATCAGCATACAAATAATGAAAATCTAAGAATTGATCATTTTACGAGAGCAATTAAAATATTTACCACTCTTTTTATGACTCATTTAAAAGATTAATAGATTTTCTTGATGAACTAGCTTCCCGGTTTTTCATGGGGAGCTAGTATTATTTTTGTGAAAAAAGAGGAATTTTTCCCAATTGAATGGAAGATTTTAAGGAGGAGATTTTTGGATTGTACATTAGGTAGCCATTGGTGTGACGTTTACTTATGTTAACGTAAAGGTCAGTTATATTTTCACTAGAAAAGGTGATAGAATGATAAATCTGCGCTATAAATGGAAACCTTATTTAAACTATGGACAATTTTTTGAAATGGAAAGAAACAAAATTATTTACCGTCAAGGGGAAACAGGCCGTGGAATCTATTATTTGAGTAAAGGAGAGGTGAAAATTAATCTTCTTTCTGATAAGGGAGATGAACGGATTATCAATGTTGTCCCACCCGGAATGCTATTTGGTGAGCATGGTGTTCAGCACGAGCCGTACTTAACTGGAGCCGTGACCACTCGTCCTTCTATTGTTTATCACTTCTCTGATGAAGCTATTTCCCTCATCTGTAAGGAACACCCAGAAGCAGCAACGATTTATACTAATTCTCTTATATATAAATTTAGAATTCTAGCAGAAATTATCTCTCATATCGATAGTCCAGTTGAGCAACAAATGGCTTACTACTTACTAAAGCTTTTTCATGAAAATGGCAATGTACCGATGAATCAAACGTCACTAGCCAAATATATTGGGACGTCAAGGATAACGGTTAATAAAGTAATCCAAAAGTGGAAACAGGATCACTATATCGAATTAAATAGTCGACAAATCATCATCAAAAATATGGACAAAATCAAAGCCATCGCTGGTAACCAAGAAGAAGCATAAAAAGAAACTGCAAAGAGAGCACGAAATGAAAAAATTCAAAAATAGAATAATAAAATCCCTTTATCCCTTTAAAGTGCCGGTGGTCAGACCC
>DASQIV010000089.1:0-7812 GCA_035631415.1 Pseudoneobacillus sp.
GCTCCTAATAGGATAAATAAAGCATTTTTGATTTTTAATTCAGATACCAAATATGTACACCCTTTCCTACGATTTCTAGCGACTCCTATTATATAGGATTTAAAAAAGTAGGGCAATCTACTCTCTATTTGATGAAAGAATCGTAAATATTGTAAAACGAGGATAATTTAGCTAACATATTCATTAAGTAGTAATTAGTATAAATCGAGTATGGTAAAGATAGAGGTGATTATATGTCTTCTCCAAAGACAATAAAACAAATGCAAGTTGAAGTAGATGATTATATCAGTCAATTTAAAGAGGGATATTTTAGCCCATTAGCAATGATGGCGAGATTGACTGAGGAATTAGGTGAATTAGCTCGGGAAATTAATCACTATTATGGTGAAAAGCCAAAGAAAAATACCGAAAAAGAAAAAACGGTTCAAGAAGAGCTAGGGGATGTATTATTCGTCTTAGTTTGCTTAGCCAATTCTTTAAATATTGATATGGAAGAAGCGCACGATATGGTAATGAACAAATTTAATACTCGAGATAAGGACCGCTGGACTAGATTAAACCCATCAAGTGAGGAGTAATAAAAATGGATAAAATCAAGATTGTTGTTGCAGGGCCAAGAGGTCGAATGGGAAAAGAAGCAGTGAAAATGGTTTCTGAAACAAGTCATTTCGATTTAATAGCAGTTATAGACCATAAAAATAATGGGATGAGACTGTCTGAAATAGATGGTTTTAATGGAATAGATGTACCAATATATAGTAATTTAGAGCTGTGCTTTCAAAATCATCAAGCAGATGTATTAATCGACCTTACTACTCCAGAGGTAGGAATGTATCATGCGAGGACAGCATTAAATTATGGAATTCGACCAGTTGTTGGTACTACTGGTTTTTCAAAAGAGGATCTTCAAGAACTTCAAGATTTATGTGACGAAAAGAATTTAGGTTGTATTATTGCACCTAATTTTGCTATTGGGGCCATTTTGATGATGAAATTCTCACAAATGGCTGCAAAGTATTTTCAGGATGTCGAAATTATTGAGTTACATCATGATCAAAAGCTAGATGCACCTTCAGGAACTGCTGTAAAAACAGCACAAATGATTTCAGATGTTAGAACCGCTAAAAAACAAGGGCATCCCGAGGAAAAGGAAACGATTAACGGAGCTAGAGGGGCAAATATAGACGGTATGCATATTCACTCAGTAAGACTACCTGGATTAATTGCTCACCAACAAGTCATGTTTGGTGCTGATGGTCAATCATTATCGATTCGTCATGATTCTTATAATCGAACTTCGTTTATGTCAGGGGTTAAGGTAGCTGTTGAGAGCATAATGAAAATTAATACTTTTGTCTATGGACTTGAGAATATATTAGAATAGGAGCTTACATATGAATATTGCTTTAATTGCTCATGATCAAAAAAAGGATGATCTAGTCACTTTTTCGATTGCATATAAAACCATTTTTGAAGAACATCAATTATTTGCAACAGGGACAACAGGGTTAAGAATTATGGAAGCAACAGGGCTGACGGTTGAACGATTTAAATCGGGTCCTTTAGGCGGTGATCAAGAAATCGGATCAATGATTGCTAAAGATCAAATGGATATGGTCTTCTTTTTTCGGGATCCTTTAACTGCTCAACCCCATGAGCCAGATATAACTGCACTTGTTCGTTTATGTGATGTTTATTCAATCCCTTTGGCAACCAATATGGGGACCGCAGAAATCCTAATAAGAGGGCTGCAAGAAGGTCTTTTGAATTGGCGAAAAGTAGTGAAGTCGCAAAATGGTGATCAAAATGAAAAATAAGTTAGATATTTTGGCTTTTGGAGCACATGCTGATGATGTAGAAATTGGTATGGGGGGAACGATTGCCAAGTATGCTGAAAAAGGCTTGAAAATAGGGATTTGTGACTTAACAGAAGCAGAACTTTCATCAAATGGGACAGTGGAGCTTAGAAAAAGAGAAGCTGATAAAGCTTCAGAAGTTTTGGGTGTCATGTATCGAGAGAACTTAAAGTTCCCTGATAGAGGTCTTTTTTTAGAAGCTGACATGATTAGAAAAGTGGCGGATATGATTCGCAAATATAAGCCAGAAACAGTATTTGCTCCCTATTTTGAGGATCGTCATCCTGATCATGGAAACTGTGGAAGAATTGTTGAAGAAGCTGTATTTTCTGCGGGGATTAAAAATTATAAAACGTTATTGAATAGAGAACCCCACCGTGTTAAAAATATTTATTTTTATATGATTAATGGATTTCATAAACCAGATTTTGTTATTGATATCTCGATGCAAATGGAGATAAAAAAATTAAGTCTGGAAGCTTATGAGAGTCAATTTACTAAAGCTGATCATACATATGATACACCTCTTGTGAATGGTTATATTGAATCAGTTGAAGCAAGGGAAAGACTGTTTGGTAAAGAAGTAGGGGTAAACTATGCAGAGGGCTTTAAAACAAAAAAGCCTATTTTGTTTGACCTAACATTAGGAGAATGAGAATGAAGAAATTGAAAATTGGAATCACTTGCTATCCAACAGTCGGAGGATCTGGTGTGATCGCAACAGAGTTAGGCAAATTGCTAGCTGAAAAGGGACATGAAATTCATTTTATCTCTTCTAGTCTGCCATTTCGTTTAAATAAAATGTATCACAATATTTACTATCATCAAGTAGAGGTAAATCAATACAATGTTTTCCAATATTCTCCGTATGATATAGCATTGGCAAGTAAAATGGCTGAAGTTGCCATTCGAGAGAATCTTGATATTCTCCATGTTCATTATGCCATTCCACATGCAGTCTGTGCCATTTTGGCCAAGCAAATGATTAATAAAGATATTAAAATTGTCACAACCTTGCACGGTACTGATATTACAGTATTAGGCTATGACCGTTCTCTTTCGCAAGCAATCAAATTTGGAATCGAAAAGTCTGACTATGTGACAGCAGTGTCAAATTCACTTATACAACAAACAAACGAACTTATAAATCCTCAAAAGCAAATTGAAACGGTTTATAATTTTATAGACGAACGAGTATATCAAAAAATGAATTCTGATTCTTTGAAAGAACATTTAAATATACATAATGATGAAAAAGTGATTATTCATGTTTCAAACTTTCGTGCCGTAAAAAGAGTTCCAGATGTGGTAAGAGCATTTTCGAAGGTGGTAAAGCATGTAAAGGCAAAACTTTTACTTGTTGGTGACGGGCCTGAAATGACAGTAGTATGTAACTTAGTATCAGAACTCGGTTTACGAGATAAAGTTATATTTTTAGGGAAGCAAGATAATGTCGAGGAACTCTATAGTTTAAGTGATCTTATGCTTCTATTATCTGAAAAAGAAAGCTTTGGATTAGTAGCATTAGAGGCGATGGCATGTGGAGTTCCTTGCATTGGTACAAATATCGGTGGTATACCAGAAGTGATTGAAGATGGAGAAAATGGTTTTATTTGTAAGTTAGGAGATATCAATATGATAGCAGATAAAGCTATTTCATTATTGAGTGACCAAGTATTACACCAAAGACTCTCAAAACAAGCTATTATGACTGTTCACGAAAAATTTCGAGCAGAAAGAATTATTGGTCAATATGAAAATATATATTTTCAGCTTTTGTCTTAAATTTGATTGTTGATTTTATAAATGTATTTAAAAAAGGTGATAACGTGATAAAGGCTTTTCAAGAGGCAATTCCAATATTACAACAAATTGAAAAATCAGGTTTTGAAGCCTATTTTGTAGGTGGTTCGGTAAGGGATTATTTATTAAACAAAGAAATTGACGATGTAGATATTGCTACATCTGCAACGCCAGAAGAAATCAAAACGATTTTTCAAAAAACAGTAGATGTTGGAATCGAACATGGTACTGTGCTAGTTCTATTTAATGGCCAAACATATGAAATCACAACTTTTCGCAGTGAGGCAGGATATGAAGATTTTCGTAGACCAAAAAATGTTCAATTTATTCGATCACTCTTTGATGATTTAAAAAGAAGAGATTTCACCATGAATGCAATTGCCATGAATCGTGATGGAAAGTTAATTGATCCGTTTCAAGGGAATGATTCGATTAAAAAAAACATCATCCAAACAGTTGGGAAAGCAGAAGAACGATTTTCTGAGGATGCCTTAAGGATGATGAGGGCGATTCGTTTTGTAAGTCAGCTTTCTTTTTCGATGGAAGATGAAACATTTAAGGCACTAAAAAAATATGGCCCATTATTAGAAAAAATTTCGATTGAACGTAAAACAAAAGAGTTTGAAAAACTACTATCTGGTAGAAATCGTAAAAAAGCATTTCAACTATTAATAGAGGCAGAACTACAAACCTATTTACCAGGATTGAAAAATAAAAATGAAGCTTTAAAAGAATTAAGTCTACTTGATTGTGAAAGACTTCCAATACTTGAAATGTGGGTGCTCTTAACATTCTTATTAAACTTAGCAGGAAAAGAAATAATCACTTTCCTTAAAGATTGGAAGCTTTCTAATCAAAAAATAAAAGATGTGGCAAGAATGGTAGGATTTCTTCATGTCCGCTTTGAACAGAATTGGTCTCCTCTATCCATGTACCAAGCTGGAGAAGAGGTTTGTATTAGTACGGAAAGGATTTATAACGTACTAACAAGAAAAGAAGAAAGTGACCATTTAACTGAATTAAGAAATCAATATCTTCAATTACCTATAAAAGAACGAGGTCAATTAGCGATCACTGGTAAGGATATAATGGAATGGACTGAAAAGTCAGCTGGCCCATGGTTAAAAGAGCTATTAGAAAGAATTGAAGAAATGGTTATATTAGAACAGCTTGTAAATGAGAAAGAAGCAATAAAGGAGTGGCTATTAACTTGCAATCCGAAATAAGAAAAAAATTATTGGATGCATTTTCAAATAACGAAAATCAATATTTATCTGGTCAAACTCTTGCAGATGTTATTGGTTGTTCAAGAACAGCTGTTTGGAAACATATTGAGGAACTGCGTAAAGAAGGTTTTGAATTAGAAGCGATTCGAAATAAAGGTTATCGTATTTTGAAAACACCTGAAAAAATAACGGCAGATGAAATTCGCTTGGGATTAAAGACAAAGTTTTTTGGTCACACCATCCAGTATGAGGAGAGTGTAGAGTCCACTCAACGAATTGCTCATCGTTTAGCTTATGAACATGCTCCAGAAGGAACTATTGTCATTGCAGAAGAACAATTGTCAGGAAGGGGAAGAATGGACCGGAAATGGTACTCTCCCAAATATACAGGTGTTTGGATGAGTATCATTTTACGTCCGAACATCCCACTTGCAAAAGCACCACAACTTACATTAATTGCAGCGGTAGCGGTGGTTCAAACAATTGAAGAGCTAACAGGATTATCACCAGAAATAAAATGGCCGAATGATATTCTGATTAATGGTAAGAAAATGACTGGAATTCTAACTGAACTTCAAGCCGAGGCTGACCGAATCAACTCGATTATTATGGGAATTGGAATAAATGTAAATCAGGAATTAAAAGATTTTCCGATTGAACTTCAAGAATTAGCAACGTCCATAGCGATAGAAAAAGGAAGTCTACACTCGAGGGCGGCGATTATTCGTTCAGTCTTATCCAATTTAGAACGACTTTACTTATTATATCTAGAAAAAGGTTTTTATCCCATTAAGCTTTTATGGGAAGGATATGCCATAAGTATTGGGAAAGATATTAGAGCGAGAACGCTTACGAATGTGATTGAGGGAAAAGCATTAGGAATTACAGATGATGGTGTATTGAGAATTGAAGACAAAACTGGAAAAATTCACTTAGTCTATTCTGCAGACATAGAGATTTGCCATTAAAATTTTATGGAAAAAAATATCAAGTAATAGCCAAAGTAAAGAATGATTGTTATAATGCATATGGGCAGTATCCAAGTGAACTGCACCTAGTGTAAAGAATCTTTGAACCTAGTGTAAAGAAAACTTTGCACATTTGGATTACTTGATGTTGAACATGAATAGTTCTGCCTAGATCCATGTGGACCGGGACAGAGGGATGAAACGAACTTAGGGAGTACAGGATCCTTCTGCAATGCGGAAAGATCCTTTTTTTGTTGTAATTAATGTCTCCAAAAATCGTTTCGTTACCTTTTTTTCCTTGTCTAGCTATTGTGGTAAAAATCATGGCACAGTAGCTTTACTAAAAGGAGGAAATTGGATGAAACAAACAACAGACTTTTTGAAAATGAAAGCAACAAAAGAAAAAATTGCTATGCTAACAGCTTATGATTATCCATCAGCTAAACAGGCAGAGGAATCAGGAGTTGACTTAATTTTGGTGGGCGACTCATTAGGTATGGTTGTATTAGGATATGATAGTACTATTCCTGTAACCATTAACGATATGATTCATCACGCTAAAGCTGTTAAACGAGGTGCAAGGGAAACATTCATTGTAGTGGACATGCCTTTTTTAACCTATCATACAACGACAAAAGATGCCCTACTGAACGCTGGGCGGTTGATACAAGAAACTGGTGCTCATGCCGTTAAACTTGAAGGTGCAGATGAAGTATTAGATAAAATAAAGGCCTTAACTAGCGCTGGTATTCCAGTTATGGCTCATTTAGGATTAACTCCCCAATCTGTGAATGTATTGGGTGGATATAAAGTTCAAGGTAAAGAAGCAAAGGCAGCACAAAAGTTAATAGAGGATGCTAAAAAATGCGAAGCGGCAGGTGCGTTTTCGATTGTATTAGAATGTGTACCTAAACAGTTAGCAGCAGAAATTAGTAAGAGTGTTTCAATCCCAACAATTGGTATAGGAGCAGGTGTAGAGGTTGATGGGCAAGTATTGGTTTATCACGATATTATTGGCTATGGAGTAGACCGAGTACCTAAATTTGTTAAACAATATAACCATATTCATAATCAAATTGTTGAAGGTATACAATCCTATGTTTCAGAAGTGAAAAAGAGCTCGTTTCCTGAGGAACAGCATTCTTTTTCGATGAAAGAAGAAGAACTAAAAGGATTATACGGAGGAAAATAAATGCAAGTCATTGAAACGATACATGAAATGCAACAACAAATGCTACATCATAAAAAAGACCTGAAAAAGATTGGATTCGTTCCAACAATGGGTTATTTACATGAGGGACATTTATCACTGATTAAGAAAGCAAAGAGTGAAAATGACATTACAGTAATAAGCATCTTTGTAAACCCTCTTCAGTTTGGACCAAAAGAGGATCTCTCTACTTATCCTAGAGATTTCGATAGAGACTATCAGCTAGCCTTAAACGAAGGTGTGGATTATATATTTTATCCCTCAGTTGGAGAGATGTATCCTTCTGAACCATCCGTAAAGGTAATGGTTCAAGATAGAACAGATGTACTATGTGGCCGATCACGACCAGGTCACTTTGATGGGGTGGCTACGGTTTTGGTTAAGTTATTCAATATCATAGGCCCTGATAAAGCATACTTTGGGTTAAAAGATGCCCAACAGGTTGCTGTTGTGGAAGGACTTATCCAAGATTTCCATTTTCCTATCGAATTAGTAGCTGTTGACACATTACGTGAAAGTGACGGTTTGGCTAAAAGTTCTAGGAATGTTTTCCTCTCCGATGAGGAAAGAAGAGAAGCTCCAACACTTTTCAAGAGTCTGCAAATGGCAAAGCAGGAAATTAAAAATAGTGTAAAAAATGGAGAAGAAGTAATAGCATTAATGAAAGAGTATATCGAAACGAATACAAGCGGGGTAGTAGATTATATAGAAATATACTCTTACCCAGAATTAAAGCCTGTAAATGACTT
>DASQIV010000090.1:0-2450 GCA_035631415.1 Pseudoneobacillus sp.
ATATATAAACCTATTTTTTTATTGAGTGGAAACCATATTCTTTAAAAATTTCTAAAGCTTGTTCACTTTGTAGGAAGTGGTAAAAATTCATTGCTTCTACTTTATATTTCGTATCTTTTATGACACCAACTGGATAAATAATAGGTGAATGGTTAACATTTTCCGTTACTACAGTAATTTTTACCTTTTGTGATACTAATGCATCTGTTTTATATACAAAGCCTGCATCCACATTTCCTGTTTCAACATAGGTTAAAACTTGTCGAACATCTTTTGCAAAAACTATTTTGTCCTCAAGTTTTTTCCAAAGCTGAAGCTTCTCTAATGTTTCTTTTGTATATTCTCCTGCCGGAACACTTTCAGGTGTACCAACCGCAATTCTTTTCACTTTTTTATCTTTTAGATCGGTAATTCCATTTAGCATTAAATCTGTTTTTGTTTTGTTTTGAATAAGTACAAGATCATTTCCTACTAAATCAGTGCTTTCGTTTTTAGATATTAGATTTTTTTCAATTAATTCGTTAAATTGACTCTCTGATGCTGAGAAAAATAAATCCACAGGTGCCCCCTGTGTAATTTGTTGTTTTAATGCTCCTGATGAACCAAAGTTAAAATAAATTTTTACCTTTCTATGATCCTTTTCATATTTCTCTTTTATCTTCGTCAGAGCATCTTGCATACTTGCTGCAGCTGACACAGTCAAACTCACGGATTCTTCACTATTTTGGTTGGAGCAGGCTGTAAGATTATGAAAAACGAAGAGAAGAACAATGATTGGAAATAGCCATTTTTTCATTTCGTATATCGGGCCTCACTTTTATGATTTTTTCTTTTTATCCTTTTCATTCTACCTAAACTTCTTTATGTAAACTAGACTAAGTTATGTAATAAAAAGACCATCCCATTGGAATGGCCCCACGATGCTTTCATAGTTTCATTTCTTTTATAAATATTTCCGGTGAATTCCCTTTCCGTCATACGTAAAAAGCATATTCCGTCCCTCAATGACACTTTCCATATGAACAGGTCTTCCCCACAACTGGCAAATATAAGGCAATACTTTTTCCAAATACTTTAGATCTAATTCTATTCCTTCAAACCAGTGCTTTAAATACAGTTCTCCATTTTTTAAATAGTCTCCATCATTTACTGTAATATATGGGAAACCTCCATTAACACGCATACTGACAAGTTGATCGCGAACATGTTCCCATTGCTTATCGACTACTTTGTATTCCTTCCCCTGCTTTTGGAACAAATACATATCCTCTCTCATAACAAGATCCTTTGTGAGATAGTTACGGAGGAAGGAAATATCCGATTCAATTTCTCGCACTTCAAACATTTTTTCGCGTCCAGATCCAGGTTTAACGCCTCTGTGCTTCATTTCATCTGTTGGATTATTATATCTTTCTTCAATATCTTCGAAGATTTTTATACCTAAATAATACGGATTAATGCCGGTTTTAGAAGGCTGCACAACACCAGCATTGAGTTTGGCAAATTCAATGGATTCTCCACTTGTTAGATCCATCTCTCGGAGGATTCTTTGATGCCAGAAGGAAGCCCAGCCTTCGTTCATGATTTTTGTTTCTAACTGTGGCCAGAAATAAAGCATTTCTTCACGCATCATCGTTAAAATGTCTCGTTGCCATTCCTTCAATTCCCTACTGTACGATTCAATAAAGAGCAAAATATCCTTTTCTGGTTGAGGGGGGAATATCTTTTTTATTTTTTTGGGTTCGTGTTTTTTATCTTGTTGATCAAGATTCCAAAGGTCATCATAGGGACTTGCACTCGGTCTTTCTTCAACTTCCTCAACATTAATATCAGCAAGAGTCCAATTTAATTTTGGTCTCATTAATGAAGGATCAATATGTTCTTCAATTGCTAATACAGCATCAAGAAAGTCTTCCACTTCTTTTTTTCCATAAAGAATTTCATACTGGCGAATACGTTCTGCTGTAGCCGCCATACTTTCAACCATATCTCTTTTTGTATTTTGAAAACGTATATTATTTTTAAAGAAATCACAGTGTGCAAGAACGTGTGCAACAATTAGCTTATTTTGTATAAGTGAGTTTGAATCAAGTAAAAAGGCATAACATGGGTTTGAATTTATAACAAGCTCATAAATCTTGCTTAAACCTAAATCATAATGAAGCTTCATTTTGTAAAATTGTTTACCAAAACTCCAATGTGAAAAACGAGTTGGCATTCCATAGGCTCCAAAGGTATAAATGATATCTGCTGGACAAATCTCGTACCTCATCGGGTAAAAATCTAAGCCGAAGCTTTTCGCAATTTCAGTAATTTCAGTTATTGCATATTCCAAATCTTTACGACCCTGCTCATTCATCCATCTCTCCCCCTTCATCCTCTTATCACAATGTATGAGAATTTTAAGTGATTGATGAAAACAAACTGAAGGGATGGAATAGGTCTAAGCT
>DASQIV010000091.1:0-5364 GCA_035631415.1 Pseudoneobacillus sp.
TGCGGCCATTCCAATCGGTTCTGTTGTGGCGTTATTAACCATGATTGGATAGGGTTAATGGGATAAGTTTTTTCAATTGGGAATGACGATTAGCTTGACGGTTTCCATATTTCTGGTCATTGTCTTTAAAGAACAAAACCACAAAGGGATGGAAAGAAATGATAAAAATAAAATGTAAGTGCTTATGATAAACTAATAGTAATTAACAAATTAAAGGAGAATTGGATAATGCAGACAACAATCAATTGGAATGGGAAAATGGCATTTTCCAGTGTTACGCCGTCAGGACATGAAATTAAAATGGACGCAGCACAGGAAATTGGCGGCGAAAATACAGGTTCAAGACCTACTGAGCTATTATTGAATGCGGTTGCTGGTTGTACTGGCATCGATATCATATCCATTTTACAAAAAATGCGCCTACAACCAACCTCTTTTCAAATGGATGTGGAAGGTGATCGGGCTGCAGATCATCCGAAGCGTTTTACAAACATAAAAATTCATTATGCATTAGAAGGTGAACTGCCTGAAGATAAGGTCATCCGTGCCATTCAATTATCTAAAGACAAATATTGCTCTGTTTCACATTCACTAAATGCAACGATCGAAGTTAGTTATTCTATTAATGGTGTTAAAGGGGATAAAGAATTATAAAAACGAAAATAAACCATGTGAAGGGTCCTAGTAACAGACTTCAATTTAATAAAACTAAATATCTTTAACATTTCGGCCATCTGTATATCTAACAGGTGGCCACTTTTATGTATTACGGTAATAGATATATATCAAAATTTGGCGGTTCAGTCATTTTGGATTTTTGTAAACGACCTTCATTCACTAAATCCTGTAAACCCTCCTCAACCTCATTTGGATGAACACCCAAGAGATCGGCTACTTTTACAGAGGATAAAGATATATATTTTGGATCTTTTGTAGAGGATATAATCATCGAATGTACACGTTCAAATAACCTTTCTTTATCCAACAATAAACACTTCTTTCCTAATTATTTTTCCAAAACACCTATACCAAAATTAATAACCCAATTAAGTCAGTTCTATGCAAGAGATCCAATTATTTACGAAAATCATTTTTTCACCAATATACATTTCAAAAAAAGGAAATAATAACAGAAATTCGTAAAAGCATATATTGGTTTGCTTACAGTAGGGGATTTTCAACTAGCTATCATTGGAGAAAAAAATCTATATCAAATGAGAAGTCGGAAGTATAGGAGGTAGAAAATGAACGATTCAACTTTTTCGATTCAAATCAATGGGAAAGAGTATTCTGCAAAACCTGGTCAAACGATATTAGATGTGGCTCAGTCGCAGGACTATTTTATTCCGAGTATTTGTTTTCATCCGAATTTAGGAACAATCCAGACGTGTGATACATGCTATGTCAACGTAGGAGGCGAGATGGTAAGGTCATGTTCGACAAAGGCAGAGCCTGGAATGGTAGTGGATACCCTTTCAATGCCAGTAAAGGACGCACAATATGAAGCGATGTCGAGAATTTTAAAAAATCACGAGCTTTACTGTACGGTTTGTGATAATAATAACGGAAATTGTGTGGTTCATAATACGGCTGAGTATTTAGAAATCGAACACCAGAAATATAAATTTGAAGCAAAGCCTTATCCACCAGACAATTCTCATCCATTTTATCGCTATGAACCAGATCAATGTATATTGTGTGGTCGATGTGTTGAAGCCTGCCAAGATCTACAGGTCAACGAGACCCTAACAATTGACTGGACACGTGAGAAACCTCGTGTTATTTGGGATAATGATGTGCCAATAGATAAATCCTCATGTGTGTCATGTGGACACTGCGTTACCGTTTGTCCTTGTAATGCGCTTATGGAAAAATCGATGCTCGGTGAAGCAGGATATTTAACGAATATTCCTCCTAAAATCTTAGAACCAATGATTGATATAACAAAAGAGGTAGAGCCAGGCTATAAAGAAATTTTCGCTATTTCCGAAATGGAAGCAGCGATGAGGAAAGCGCGTATTAAACGTACCAAAACAGTCTGTACATATTGTGGAGTTGGCTGTAGCTTTGAAATCTGGACAAAGGATCGTCATATTTTAAAAGTTGAGCCACAAGTTGAAGCGCCGGTTAATGGGATTTCAACCTGTGTGAAAGGTAAATGGGGTTGGGACTATGTGAATAGTGAAGAACGCTTAACTAAGCCACTTATCCGAAAAGGCGAGGAGTTTGTTGAGGCTACATGGGATGAGGCTTTAGGACTTATTGCTTCTAAACTTTCAGAAATAAAAGAGAAGCATGGCCCAGATTCCATCGGTTATATTGCTTCGTCTAAATGTTCCAACGAAGAAAACTTCCTGTTCCAAAAGTTTGCAAGGGCAATAATGGGTACGAATAATGTCGACAACTGCTCAAGGTATTGCCAATCTCCTGCAACGGCGGGATTGATGCGAACAGTTGGAATCGGCGGTGACTCAGGAACAATGAAAGACATAGAGAAATCAGATTTAATCATCATTGTAGGAGCGAACCCAGCCGAATCCCATCCAGTTTTAGCAACAAGAATAAAGCGGTCTCATAAACTGCACGGCCAAAAATTAATCGTTGCAGATTTAAGAAAAAATGAGTTGGCAGAGCGGGCGGATGTCTTTTTACATCCAAAGCCTAGCACAGATCTTATTTGGTTATCTGCTGTTACGAAATATATTTTCGACCAGGGCTGGGAAGACAAAGAATTCCTAAAAAATCGTGTAAATGAATTGGAAAAGTATAAGGATTCCCTAGAGAAATTTACACTTAGTTATGCAGAAGAAACAACAGGATTATCTCAAACTGAATTGATTAAAATTGCGGAAATGATTCATCATGCTAAATCTGTTTGTATGCTTTGGGCGATGGGGATTACCCAGCACAAAGGAGCAACCGATTCAAGTACAGCTATCTCAAATTTATTACTAGTGACAGGAAACTACGGTCGGCCGGGAACGGGTGCATACCCATTGAGAGGCCATAACAATGTACAAGGAGCTTGTGATTTCGGAACAATGCCTTCTTGGATGCCTGGTTATGAGCCTGTCCAAGACGCTAAAGTCAGAGAACGGTATGAAAAGGCATGGGGTGTTACATTGCCGGAGCATCCTGGTTTAGACAATCATCAAATGATTGAAGGTGTCGATAAAGGAACCATAAAGGCGTTTTATCTATTTGGGGAAGATATGGCGCTCGTTGATTCAAACTCTAATCATGTCGATGCAGCTTTTGAAAAACTAGAATTTTTTGTTGTTCAAGATGTGTTTTTTAGTAAAACAGCTCAATTTGCTGATGTTGTTTTACCAGCTGCACCAAGCCTTGAAAAGGATGGTACCTTCACAAATACAGAGCGACGCATTCAAAGATTTCACAAAGTATTAGATCCACTAGGAGATGCTAAACCAGATTGGATGATTTTCCAAGAACTAGCGAATCGACTTGGTGCGAACTGGAATTATCAACATCCAAGTGAAATCATGGCGGAAGCCGCCTCACTTGCAACCATGTTTGCGGGTGTTAGTTATGAGCGCTTAGAGGGATGGAACAGTCAAGTATGGCCGGTTAAAAAGGATGGAACTGACACTCCACTTTTATATAAAGATAAGTTTGCATTTCCCGATGGTAAAGCACGTCTTTATCCGGTGGACTGGACACCACCATTTATCGCTGGTGAGGAATATGATTTACATTTGAATAATGGTCGTTTACTCGAGCATTTCCATGAAGGAAATATGACTTATAAATCTGAAGGGCTTACTCATAAGGTTCCTCATCCTTGGCTAGATGTTTCACATGAGCTAGCAAAGGCACGTGGACTAGAGGATGGTTCATTAGTTCGCTTAACATCTCCTTATGGTCAGGTTAAAGTTCGCGTAATGGTTACCGATCGCGTAAAAGGAAATGAATTGTACTTAACGATGAACTCTCGGGAAGACCATGAAGCAGTTAATCGACTAACGAGTAGCTACCATGACCGCGTCACGCATACGCCTAACTATAAGGAAATGGGTGTGAAAATGGAGGTTCTTGAGGTTAAGGGAGAACCGCCATTGCCACGAGTTAACTATCGCTTTGGCAATCGAATACCGCAAATCAGCGTAAAGGTAGAGGAGAAGTGGAATCGTGATGATTTTACACCGATTCCAGAACTGTTTCGGTTAGAGGGGGATGAATATGGCGAAAGCAATCAAGCAAATTAATAAAACCGTGCCCAATCCAGTAGAAGAACAAGCACAGGCAATAACAGACATTTTGCAGGCACTTAGCGAAAATCGTGAAGCTATATTAACGACTCTTGGTATCATGAAGCACCTTCATGAAATGGGCGTATTAACCGCGATTCATGGTTTGCTCGAGCAACGTACTGAAGTTGGAGCTATTGCGATTCAGCAAATGAATCAGCCTGCTATGCATAACACCTTCAAAAATGGTATCAATGCATTTAAGTTTCTAGGATCAGTCAATCCAGAGCAATTGCAATCTATTTTACAAGGACTTAGTTCTGGTTTAGAACGTTCAACAGAGGTCATCCAAAAAGGGGAATTCTCAAGCCTTTGGAAACTAGGAACAAGCATGCGCAATCCAGACGTTCGAGCCTCTTTATCAACAATGGTAGAATTTCTTCACGGAATGGGTGAAGTGTTTAATCGAGATCAAGAAAAGCAAGAGCTTCACTAAGCAAGGAGGATTAAGGAATGAAAACAGGGACGATAAAGCTTGAAGGGATTCAAAATCAACAGGATGCAGATAAAGTTCTTCATGCCTTAAATGAGGTGTGGGGAGTGCGTCAAGCAGAGGTAAGTCATGTAACCGGAGAAGCTATTTTTAGCTACGATGAACAAGCGGCTTCCGAACAGGATTTTGAACAGGCGATTCTTGACTCCGGGTATGAAGTGGTGAAGTCTTAAAAATTTTTTGTTTACAAAGTAGGTGTAAAGAATGAAGGTTTGCGAAGTGTGTGGACTTGAGGAAGAAATGGAAGCAGTAGAGAGTGAAGTAAGTCAAACTCGATTGCTTCACCTGTGTGAAAACTGTCAAAACGATCGAAAACATCATTATCTTGTAAGAAATGAATAAATAGTAAGTGGAGGATGTCCTAACCTATGGTTTGTGGCTTCCTTCCTTTTATCCTTTGATGAAAAGGAGTGCTGGTAGGTGTGAAACACATAGAAATCAAACGCACGACTCTTCGTTATGAAAATGGATGGACGGAACGTAATGAGGATCGAATCGTGACAGAATATCCTGTTACCATAAAGGTAAATGGGCAAGAATTGGTGACGATGATTTGTAGTCCTGAATTTATCGAAGACATGGTCATCGGTTTTTTAGCATCAG
>DASQIV010000092.1:0-2482 GCA_035631415.1 Pseudoneobacillus sp.
TTGTTTGAGAAGTGTTATCATTTGTAGTATAGACAAATTATATGAGGTGATGTTAATGAGTACGAATAAAAACAATTTAACGACGTCATGGGGAGCACCTGTAGGTGACAATCAAAACTCAATGACTGCAGGTTCACGTGGCCCTACATTAATTCAAGATGTACACCTCCTTGAAAAACTTGCGCATTTTAACAGAGAACGTGTTCCAGAGCGTGTGGTACATGCAAAAGGTACGGGAGCACATGGATATTTTGAAGTAACGAATGATCTTACCAAATATACAAAAGCCAATTTCTTATCTGAAGTAGGTAAACAAACTCCAATGTTTATCCGTTTCTCGACTGTAGCTGGAGAAAATGGTTCAGCAGATACAGTTCGCGATCCACGTGGGTTTGCTGTCAAATTTTACACAGAAGAAGGAAATTATGATTTAGTTGGAAATAACACACCTATTTTCTTTATTCGAGATGCGATTAAGTTCCCTGACTTTATTCATACACAGAAACGTCATCCACAAACACATTTGAAAAATCCAAATGCTGTATGGGATTTCTGGTCATTATCACCAGAGTCATTACATCAAGTTACATACTTAATGGGTGACCGTGGTATTCCAGCAACACTACGCCATATGAATGGTTACGGAAGCCATACATTTAAATGGGTAAATGCTGATGGGGATGCTGTGTGGGTAAAATATCACTTTAAAACAGAACAAGGCGTTAAAAATATGACAAATGAAGTAGCAGCTCAACTTGCTGGAGAAAATCCTGATTATCATACTGAGGACCTATTTAATGCGATTGAGAATGGTGATTTCCCAGCTTGGACACTTTATGTTCAAATAATGCCATTTGAAGATGCAGAAACGTATCGTTTTGATCCGTTTGATGTTACGAAAGTATGGTCACATAAAGACTATCCATTAATTGAAGTTGGCCGTATGGTCTTAAATCGTAACCCTGAAAACTATTTTGCAGAAGTAGAACAAGCAACCTTCTCACCTGGAACGCTTGTACCTGGAATCGAAGTATCACCTGATAAAATGCTTCAAGGTCGTATTTTCGCCTATGCAGATGCACACCGTTACCGTGTTGGAGCAAATCATAATGCATTACCAATTAACCGTCCACACAGCGAAGTGAAAAACTATCAGCGTGATGGACAAATGCGCTTTGATGGAAATGGCGGAAAAGCAGTCTATTACGAGCCGAATAGTTTTGGTGGGCCGAATGAAACAGCTGAGAACAAGCAGTCTGCATTCCCACTCACTGGAATAGCAGAATCTGTAGCTTATGACCATAACGATCATTATACTCAAGCTGGTGACCTTTATCGTTTAATGAGTGAGGATGAAAGAGCTCGTCTAATTGAAACGATTGTTGGGGCAATGAAGCCAGTAGAAAGCGATGAAATTAAACTTCGCCAAATTGGTCACTTCTTTAAAGCTGATCCGGAATACGGTACACGAATAGCGGCAGGTTTAGGTTTATCTTTGCCACAGGAAGTTAAATAAATTAAAAGACTTTCAAAATGGGTATCCAATAATATTCGGATACCCATTTTTTATCCCTAACCAAAAGGTGGAAATAATAATGGAAGAAAACCTAAGAACTTGTACTAAATGTCAATCCCCGATAAGAAATCTTAAACATACTATAATGTGTAAATGTGGTAGTAAATTTAAAAGAAGAATTCAATAACGTATATTTTAGTGAAGAATTGCGGGATATCTTTCTTGCGATTCTTTTTATTTATTAGGCTCTTTTCGGGGAAGAAAGCAGTTCGTTTCTTCCATGTAAACTATGTTGCTTTTGAGACATCAATCATTTAATTCATTGTTTTAACGTTACCTTCTTGGTTCATAGAACTTTCGAAAAGATGCCCCGAAGCAGGATTACGAACGTGTTTAACATTATTTCGAAAAGCAACAATATATGCGAAAACAGCCATTCATTATAATAAACTATAGATTAATATTGTATTAACAAATAAAAAAGGCGATAGAAAAAGACCAAGCTATTTGCAGCCTTGGTCAGTGTGATTAAACTTTAGTATCTATTTGTGAACTATTTTGCAAAGGATTACCATTATTTCTATTCTCCATATTTCTAAACTTTCTCAATAAGACTAAGAATGTAATTTCTAAAATGAAAGAACTAATTAACATAAATAAAGTTAAGGCTGTTAAAATATCCCTAGTCATATTCATCATAAATGATTGTACGATCTGGTTAAAAAGCATGACAACTATATATATGTTAAAAGTTATAGTAGTGCGTTTAATGAGATTTAAATCTTCGTTTTCATTTGCGATTTCCAGCATTAGCTTAAACACAAAAAACACAAGGATAAGCTTACATAGTCCAATGAATATCATGTATATAGACCAAACATTCAATGGATTGACAAGTTCAATCTCATTAATACTTGAATTTTGAATAAAGATGGTTGGTATTGAGAGGATAATTAGGATTAGTGA
>DASQIV010000093.1:0-15679 GCA_035631415.1 Pseudoneobacillus sp.
AGGGTACGATGTCCTTCTAAACGACCTGAAGCCAGAATTTGTTGAGCGCGGAGTAAATGTCATTAAGAAAAACTTATCCCGACAAGTGGAAAAAGGGCGTATGACAGCTGAAGAAATGGGCGAGGTTTTGAGCCATTTAACTGCATCTACAGAACTAACAGATGCTTCTAGTGTGGATCTTGTCATTGAAGCTGCGGTCGAAAACATGGAGATTAAAACTAAAATCTTTGCGCAATTGGATCAAATCGCTCCAGCACATGTGATTTTAGCATCCAACACTTCTTCGTTACCGATTACCGAAATTGCAGCAGCAACTAAGCGTCCTGAGAAAGTCATTGGCATGCATTTTATGAATCCTGTTCCGGTAATGAAGTTAGTCGAGATCATCCGCGGACTGGCAACAGCAGATGAAGTGTATCAAGCCATTGAGGATATGACGAAAACATTAAGTAAAGTACCGGTGGAAGTGAATGATTTCCCTGGCTTTGTTTCCAACAGAATCTTGATGCCGATGATTAACGAAGCGATTTACACGCTGTATGAAGGTGTTGCTTCTAAAGAGGCGATTGATGAAGTGATGAAGCTTGGAATGAATCACCCAATGGGACCGTTAACTCTAGCTGATTTTATCGGATTAGATACATGTCTTTATATTATGGAAACACTTCACGAGGGCTTTGGTGATGATAAATATCGTCCATGTCCACTTTTAAGAAAGTATGTAAAAGCAGGCTGGTTAGGACGTAAATCTGGTCGTGGATTTTATCAATATAACTAAGCTGAAGATGTCCGCATAGCCTTAGTGTTGATGGTCAGATTCAGTAAGCAGCTAAGAGGATGGCATAGAATAGGAGGTTTTCGAAAATGGATCTCCGTTTTTCGGAAGAACAAGAAATGATGCGGAAAATGGTTCGTGATTTTGCACAAAGCGAAATTGGACCATTTGTAGAAAAAATGGAACAAGGGGAGTTCCCAAGAGCGATTTTAAAAAAGATGGGTGAATTGGGCTTAATGGGAATCCCGATACCGGAGAAATATGGCGGCTCTGATATGGACTTCATGTCTTATATTATCGCCATCAACGAGTTATCTCGAGTGAGTGCGACTGTAGGGGTCATCTTATCGGTTCATACGTCGGTGGGAACCAATCCGATTCTGTATTTCGGAACAGAAGAACAAAAACAGAAGTACGTGACGAAGCTTGCAAGCGGTGAGTATTTAGGAGCGTTTTGCTTAACGGAACCGAGCTCGGGTTCAGATGCGGCTAGTTTAAAAACGAGAGCCGTTAAAGATGGCGAGCATTATGTGTTAAATGGCTCGAAGGTGTTTATTACGAATGGCGGAGAAGCTGACGTTTATATCGTTTTTGCTTCAACGAATCCTGAGGCTGGCTCAAAAGGGATTACTTGTTTTGTAGTTGAAAAAGGAACTCCTGGTCTAGTCATTGGTAAAGATGAGCACAAAATGGGACTTCATGGCTCCCGTACCGTTCAATTAACCTTCGAAGATATGAGAATCCCAGCTTCAAACCTGCTTGGTGTAGAGGGAGATGGCTTCAAAATTGCCATGGCGAATTTAGAAGTGGGTCGAATCGGAATTGCCGCTCAAGCGCTTGGAATTGCAGAAGCAGCGTTGGAAGCCGCAGTCGGATATGCTAGTGAGCGCGTTCAATTTGGAAAACCAATTGCCGCACAACAAGGCATTTCCTTTAAACTGGCGGATATGGCGACAAATGTAGAAGCTGCTAGATTACTAGTTTACCGGGCAGCTGACATGCGAATGAAAGGGCAAAAGTGCGGAAAAGAAGCGTCGATGGCTAAGTTATTTGCAACCCGCACCGCTGTCGAAGTAGCAACAGAAGCGATTCAAGTATTTGGAGGCTACGGCTATACAGAGGACTACCCAGTTGAACGCTATTTCCGTGATGCCAAAGTAACTGAAATCTACGAAGGCACCAGCGAAATCCAACGAATCGTCATTAGTAAGTGGTTATAAGTTTTAAGTAGTTAAAGTAGGAATACTCAGTAATGCGTTAAAGCACCGGGATTAAACCTTTAGCGCGGTTATGCGGTAAAGTGTCGGGGGTCTGACCCCCGGTGCGGTGAAGGGTTAAAGTGAGTATCGGAGGGGACTCCGTATAAATAGGGGGATATGAGGATGAATTTTCAATTAAGTGAAGAGCATGAAATGATTCGAAAAATGGTTCGCGATTTTGCTAGAAATGAAGTAGCTCCAACAGCTGCTGAGCGTGATGAAGAGGAACGCTTCGATCGTGAAATTTTCGACAAGATGGCTGAGCTTGGACTTACAGGAATCCCTTGGCCAGAAGAGTACGGCGGAATCGGCAGTGACTACCTAGCTTACTGTATCGCCGTGGAAGAGCTTTCTCGTGTTTGTGCTTCTACAGGGGTAACGCTTTCTGCTCACACTTCATTAGCAGGATGGCCGATTTTTAAATTTGGTAATGAAGAGCAAAAGCAAAAATACTTACGTCCAATGGCGGAAGGTACAAAAATTGGTGGCTACGGCTTAACAGAGCCAGGCAGTGGTTCGGATGCAGGTGGCATGAGAACAACGGCACGTTTAGAAGGTGACCACTATGTTTTAAACGGAAGCAAGATTTTTATCACAAACGGCGGGATAGCTGATATCTACGTGGTTTTTGCTCTAACAGATCCATCTTCTAAGCAAAAAGGAACAACTGCTTTCATTATCGAAAGTGACTTCCCAGGCTTTTCAGTAGGTAAAAAGGAGAAAAAGCTAGGAATTCGTTCATCACCAACAACTGAAATTATTTTCGAAGATTGCAAGGTTCCAGTAGCTAATCGTCTAGGTGAAGAGGGCGAAGGTTTTAAAATTGCGATGATGACGCTTGATGGAGGTCGTAACGGAATTGCGGCTCAAGCAGTAGGAATTGCGCAAGGTGCCCTTGATGCAGCAGTTGATTATGCGAAGGAACGTGTTCAATTCGGCAAACCAATTGCAGCTCAACAAGGTATCTCCTTCAAGCTTGCAGATATGGCGACAAGTGTAGAAGCAGCAAGACTATTAACCTACCAAGCTGCATGGAAAGAATCTGTTGGTCTTCCATACGGAATGGAGTCTGCGATGTCTAAATTATTTGCTGGCGATACAGCTATGAAGGTAACAACAGAAGCGGTTCAAGTATTTGGCGGTTATGGATATACGAAGGATTATCCAGTAGAGCGCTTCATGCGTGATGCAAAAATTACTCAAATTTACGAAGGAACACAAGAAATCCAACGCTTAGTAATTGGACGTACGTTGACGAAGTAAATTTCAGATTGGGGCAGGGTGCAGGGTGACAAATCATCTAGACACATAACTCGGCCATACTTATAGGACAGAAGATCCGTTATTTGCGTATAAAAGCACGTTTTTGCAGAAATATCGGACACAGAGTACATTATTTACTAGAAATGAAGAGAAATAACCCTTTTTTCTTAAAATAGCGGAATGAGAGTCCTATAAATCGATTGAATGGGTGCTTTTTATGTAAATAACGGAACTAGAGTCCTTTACGCACTAATAAATCACGATCATTCGCACCAAGTCACATCACCCATCAAAGGAGATGACAAAGGCGGTAGAAAAATGATGAAAAAACGTGAAGTTCAGGCGTCGGTAAAAGATGAACGCCTGGTTAGAAAACGGAGAACGGAAATGATCAAAGGGGCGGTAAACCTTTTTATTCAAAAGGGTTTTCACCGGACCACGACGAGAGAAATTGCGAAAGCTTCCGGCTTCAGCATTGGCACACTCTATGAATATATTAGAACGAAGGAAGATGTTCTGTATCTTGTTTGTGACAGTATTTATGACCAAGTCCGAGATCGGCTGCATAGCGACCTCAACAATAATCAAGGCACACTTGAAGGTCTTAAGCGAGCGATTGCTTACTATTTTCGTGTAGTCGATGAAATGCAGGATGAAGTACTCGTCATGTATCAGGAAGTAAAATCGTTATCGAAAGACGCGTTACCTTATGTACTTCGGAAAGAGCTTGAAATGGTAGCGATGTTTGAGGAAGTAATTACACGATGTGTCGAGAACAAGGAAATGGACCTCTCGGAAAAACAAATAAAAATGATCGCCCACAACATCTTTGTTCAAGGACAAATGTGGGGCTTCCGCCGCTGGGCGCTTCATAAAATGTATACGCTTGATGAATATATTGAATTACAAACGGAATTGCTTTTATCAGGAATAAAGGGGTAAAAAACGATTTTCACGAAAGTAAGGGGGATAAGGATGAGTACGAAAGAAACGTATAAGCCAAAGCATCATATTCGTTTTGTGACGGCTTCAAGTCTTTTCGATGGGCATGATGCCTCCATCAATATTATGAGAAGAATTCTTCAATCACTTGGAGCAGAAGTGATTCATCTTGGCCATAACCGTTCAGTTGAAGAGGTTGTTAATGCCGCGATTCAAGAGGATGTCCAGGGAATCGCGATTTCCTCTTATCAAGGCGGGCATGTCGAGTATTTCAAATATATGTACGACCTTTTAAAGGAAAAGGGTGCTTCCCATATCCGCATCTATGGCGGTGGCGGTGGTGTTATTATTCCGAAAGAAATCAAAGAGCTTCATGAATACGGGATTGCAAGAATCTTCTCACCAGAAGACGGTCGAAAGTATGGCCTTCAAGGTATGATTGAACTCATGATTAAGGAATGTGATTTTGCAACGATTACACCGGAAACCGTTCCTCACTTAACGAACCTACAAACAGAAGATGTGAATACGATTGCGAAGCTGATCACTTTAGCCGAACATCAGGTTGACCTTGACCGTGAAGCCGCTGCGGCTGTCGAGATGGTCATGGAAAAAGTAAAGTCACTAACGAAATCGGTTCCGGTTGTCGGAATAACAGGTACAGGTGGAGCAGGTAAAAGCTCACTGACAGACGAATTGATTCGCCGTTTTATCAATGAGATTCCTGAGAAAAAGGTCGCGATCCTTTCTGTCGACCCAACAAAACAAAAAACAGGCGGAGCATTACTTGGTGACCGCATTCGCATGAATGCGATTTTCAATCCGCGTGTTTACATGCGCAGCTTGGCAACAAGAAACTCTAAGAGTGAGCTTTCTCTTGCGATTAAAGATGCGATTTCCGTTGTAAAAGCGGCAGGCTTTGACTTAGTTGTCGTCGAAACAAGTGGTATTGGCCAAGGTGACGCGGAGATTACTGAAATTTGTGATCTCTCACTTTATGTGATGACAAGCGAATTCGGTGCACCGTCACAGCTTGAAAAAATCGATATGATTGATTTTGCTGACCTAATTGTCATTAATAAATTCGAACGTAAAGGCTCTGAGGATGCAAAACGTCAAGTTCAAAAGCAGTATCAACGTTCTCACATGCTTTTTGAAAAAGAATTCTCCGAAATGCCGGTGTATGGAACGATTGCGAGCCAATTTAATGATCCAGGTACTAACGCCTTATTTGCCGCTTTAGTGGATACGATTAACACGAAAACAGGTACGAACTGGAGCACTTCTTTTGAAAGAAATGCAGTCGTTGAAAAACAAAATGTCATTATTCCGAACGACCGTCGTTACTATTTAAGAGAAATCTCCGAAACGGTTCGAAATTATCATAAAAAAGCAGAAGAGCAAGTAGCGATAGCTCGTAAACTATTCCAATTAGAAGGAGCTATTGAGGCAGTTAAGTCACAACCTGAGATTGCCACAGCTCTTGAAAAAATAAAAGCAGAAACAGAAAGCAAATTAACGCCTGAATCCTTAAAAATTTTACAAAGCTGGGAGCAAACAAAAGCGGCTTATGCAGCTGATCAGTTTGTGACAAGAATACGTGATAAAGAAATTATCACAGCTTTAAAATCAAAAAGCTTATCAGGTCTAGACATTCCGAAGGTAGCCCTTCCTAAATATAAAGATTATGGCGAAATCATCCGTTGGGTATACCGCGAAAACGTACCAGGTTCATTCCCGTATACAGCTGGAGTATTTCCGTTCAAGCGTGAAGGGGAAGATCCAAAGCGTCAGTTTGCAGGAGAAGGGACACCAGAACGCACCAATCGCCGTTTCCACTACCTATCAAAGGATGATCCAGCAAAACGTTTAAGTACGGCTTTCGATTCGGTAACATTGTACGGGGAAGATCCTGATTACCGTCCAGATATTTACGGGAAAGTCGGTGAAAGTGGCGTAAGCATTTGTACATTAGACGATATGAAAAAGCTTTATGCTGGCTTTGATTTATGTCATCCGTCCACATCGGTTTCGATGACAATCAACGGTCCTGCGCCAATCATCTTGGCGATGTTTATGAATACTGCCATTGAGCAGCAGGTAGAAAAGAAGGAAGCTGAATTAGGCCGCATTTTAACGCTCGAGGAGTTTACCGAAGTTAAAGCTTATACGTTAAAAACTGTTCGTGGAACGGTTCAGGCTGATATTTTAAAAGAAGATCAAGGCCAAAATACATGTATTTTCTCAACAGAATTTGCTCTTCGTATGATGGGTGACATTCAACAATACTTTATCGATCAACAGGTACGTAATTATTACTCTGTTTCAATTTCTGGCTACCATATTGCCGAAGCTGGGGCAAACCCAATTTCACAATTAGCCTTTACGCTAGCAAACGGCTTTACGTATGTGGAATACTACTTAAGCCGCGGAATGAATATTGATGATTTTGCTCCAAACTTATCATTCTTCTTCTCGAACGGTTTAGACCCAGAATATACAGTAATTGGTCGTGTAGCTCGACGTATTTGGGCATCGGTTATGCGCGATAAATATGGGGCTAATGAACGCAGCCAAAAGCTGAAGTACCATATTCAAACTTCTGGACGTTCGTTACATGCTCAAGAAATTGATTTTAATGATATTCGTACTACGTTACAAGCGTTAATGGCCCTTCATGATAACTGTAATTCTCTGCATACGAATGCCTACGATGAAGCCATTACGACGCCTACTGAAGAGTCCGTTCGACGCGCAATGGCGATCCAGATGATTATTACGAAGGAGCATGGATTAACAAAGAACGAAAATCCACTCCAAGGTTCATTTATCGCCGAAGAATTAACAGACCTTGTGGAAGAAGCCGTTTTACAAGAGTTTGAACGTATGAATGATCGCGGTGGCGTATTAGGTTCAATGGAAACTCAATACCAACGTGGAAAAATTCAAGATGAATCCATGTACTATGAAATGAAAAAGCACACAGGCGAGCTTCCAATCATCGGTGTGAATACCTATTTAAATCCGAACCCACCTTCTGAAGAAGATGTTGATAATATGGAAATTGCCAGAGCAACAAAAGAAGAAAAAGAGCTACAAATCCAAAATTTAAGAGACTTCCAAACAAGAAATCAAGCTCAAACCGCACAAGCTCTGCAACGATTGAAAGAAACAGCTGTTAGTGGCGGCAATATTTTTGATGAATTAATGGAAACCGTAAAAGTGGCAAGTCTCGGCCAAATCACTCGAGCACTTTATGAAGTTGGCGGACAGTATCGTAGAAATATGTAAAAACGAAAAGCGGAGCCGACTGTACAGGGAAAAATGAAGTGCAATTTTTCCTTGCCCCGACAAGCAAATGTTCTCAAACCAATAAAGTCGTTCTTTGACTTTATGGTTTGAGGTTATTTGACCAAGGAAGAAGTGGTTTTACTTCTTCTATCGAGGGGCTAGGAGGGAAGAAATGAAGTATTTTCTTCCTAGGCGGAGCTGGACAAGTATTACTCACCGGGAAAAAATAGTATTGAAGTGGGCGGGTAGCAAGTCAGGGGAAATTTATTTTTTCTGATATTGGGCTATCGGCCCCTTTCATTTGGTTAAAAAAATTTTCCAAAATAGATAGAAATTAAAAAGATATCCATTATAATCAAGTTAGGATGGACTAACTGGGTGCAGGGTGGGAATAAATTGAAGCAAATCATATATTTTGCTGCAGCCATAGCGCTGGGTTGGGGAATGTATTATCTTTACCAAAGACAACTTGGAACTGTTTCCTTTTTCATTTTATCGATTTTATTTTTTGTATTTGGTTTTAGAATGTTATCAAATCGGAAATAAAAGTGAAAGGTAACAGTGCTTTTACTATAAAAATGAACAAAGTTTTGGTAAAGAACCCTGTTAAAACTAGCATAAAGCGGAATAATTTGTTTATAATGAAGAGTATGTATTTGAGTGGAAGGAAGTGCGGATATTGAGTTTGAAACAATTCACAAAAGAGCAAATTGACGACATGTCTCTTATTGAAATGACATACGCAATACTTGAAAGTAAAAAAGAAGCAATACCTTTTCAAGAAATTATGGATGAAATTGTGAGAGCTGCAGGTCTAACTGAAACAGAAGTTAGAGCGAAAATTGCCCAATTTTATACAGATTTAAATATAGACGGCCGCTTCCTTGGTTTAGGTGATAATCGTTGGGGCTTAAGAAGCTGGTATCCAGTTTATCAAGCGGAAGAAGATACGATTACTCAGATCAAGCCTAAGAAGAAGAAAGCGAAAAAGGTCGATGACGATGATCTTGATGATTACGAAGAAGAAGATTTAGATTATGATGATCTGGATGAGTTCGAAGAGGACGATCTTCTTGATGATGAAGACGAAGAAAGCTTTGACGACCTGGATGAGGCAGCAGATGAATTTGAAGATGAAGAGCTGCTTGATGAAGAAGAAGATGAGCTCATTGATGATCTTGATGATGAAGATGATCTTGATGACGAAGAGGATGACCTTGAATCAGAAGATGAGGAAGAAGAGCTTTAAACTTCTTGACTTTTTAATTCTTGGAATGTAAAATCTTTTTTGGGCTCCTTTTAAAAGGAACGGTATAAATGATTGATAAACGCTCCCCTTACTTTGATAAGTGGGGCGTTTTTTTGTTTTTACAAGGAAGAAAGGGTTCACTTCTTACAAAAAATCATTCTCCCGCTTTCATACAAAATGCTAATAACGGTAAATCTAAGAAGAGATTATGCACAGGAAGTGTACATAAAATAAGAGGGGGATATTGAAATGACAAAGTATATTTTCGTTACAGGCGGTGTGGTATCGTCTTTAGGAAAAGGGATCACTGCTGCTTCACTTGGGAGATTATTGAAGAATCGAGGACTAAAGGTTACTATTCAAAAATTAGACCCTTATATCAACGTAGATCCAGGGACGATGAGTCCTTATCAGCATGGGGAAGTATTCGTTACCGATGATGGTGCAGAAACGGATTTAGACTTAGGACATTATGAGCGTTTTATAGATATTAATTTAAATAAGTTCAGCAATGTGACGACGGGTAAAATTTACTCAACGGTCTTGAAAAAAGAAAGACGCGGGGATTATCTAGGAGCTACGGTACAGGTTATTCCTCATATTACAAATGAAATTAAAGAAAAAGTGATCCGTGCAGGACGTGAGACAAATGCAGATGTTGTGATCACCGAGATTGGTGGAACGGTTGGGGATATCGAGTCACTTCCATTTTTAGAAGCGATTCGTCAAATCAAGAGCGATGCTGGTCGTGATAATGTTATGTATGTACATTGTTCGTTAATCCCGTATTTAAAAGCGGCTGGAGAATTGAAAACAAAGCCAACACAACACAGTGTAAAAGAATTACGCAGCTTAGGTATTCAGCCTAACGTGATTGTCGTTCGTACTGAAATGCCGATTTCTCAAGATATGAAGGATAAGCTTGCTTTATTCTGTGATATCCCTGCAAATAACGTTATTGAGGCACCAGATGCGGATACATTATATGCGATTCCGCTATTGCTTCAAGAACAAAACTTCGATCAAATCGTTTGTGATCATTTAAAATTAAACACAAAACCAGCTGACATGACAGAATGGACAGCACTTCTTGATAAAGTAAGAAATCTATCAAATAAAACAAAAATCGCCCTTGTAGGGAAATACGTTGAGCTACAAGATGCTTATATTTCAGTTGTAGAAGCATTAAAACATGCTGGTTTTGCATTTGATTCAGATGTGGAAATCAAATGGATTAATGCAGAACATGTAAACGAAGAAAATGTGAGCGAATTATTATCCGATGCGGATGGAATTCTTGTTCCTGGAGGATTCGGAGACCGTGGGGTAGAAGGAAAAATATTAGCGACGCAATATGCTCGTGAGCATAAGGTGCCTTTCTTAGGTATTTGTCTAGGAATGCAATTAGCAACAGTAGAATTTGCAAGAAACGTTCTTGGATTAAAAGGAGCACATTCTGCTGAGTTGGATCCAAATACACCTTACCCAATCATCGACCTTTTACCAGAACAAAAAGATATCGAAGACCTAGGTGGAACACTTCGTTTAGGATTACAACCATGTAAGCTAGAAGAAGGTACAAAAGTTTACGAAGCTTATCAAGATGAGGTTATTTATGAACGTCACCGCCATCGTTACGAGTTTAACAACGAGTACCGTCAAGCGATGGAAGATAAAGGCTTTGTATTCTCTGGAACAAGTCCAGACGGCCGTTTAATAGAAACGATTGAAATCACAGATCATCCTTGGTTTGTTGCTTCTCAATTCCATCCAGAGTTCACATCTAGACCAAACCGTCCACAACCACTTTTCCGTGATTTTGTGGAAGCTTCATTAAAAATGAATAAATAATCTTGTGATCTGCTCCAATCCTTGTTAAGGGTTGGGGCTTTATTTATGGGTATTTTTTCGGGAAATGTGACAAAGTCGGAAACATTTCCATTTTAGACGGATAAGTCACTCGGAAAGTCGGATAACTCAACAAAAAAGTCGGATAACTCGTTTTGAAAGTCGGATAATGTGTTAGGCGATACAAAATTTTTAGATAATTTCTACTCAAGTTTAGAACTTTCCCAAAAAAACAAACAAAAAGCCCGGAAATCCGGGCTCAAAACTCATTATTTTTCCTCTTCGTCCTCATACTCGGCCAAAATCTCATCGTAGGTAAATTTTAATCCATAATAAGCAAATAAAGCGGCCATAACGGACGGGAATCCGAATCGGTTACCTGTTTCATCAGGTAATAACCCTTTTGTTAGCTGTAAATTGATTGCAACATCAGCCAAATCAAATAAATCTTCATCAGAAGTTTCCATTTTTGTAGCAAGTGCCACAAAAGGAACTTGGAGTTTCATGAGAGCCTTCGCGCATTCTACCGCTTCCTCATCCGTAGAAAAACGGGAAACAACAATCGCTCGATCAGATTCTTTGATCTCAGCTACATCATCAGGGGATTTTTTTGCGTAGCGGAACGGTTCTGCTCCAACTATTGCTTCCAATGCCACAGCTTCCATTTCTTTATTTCCAAAAATAAAAATAGATCCATTGCCCACTGCCGCTTGGGCGAGGAGACGAGCGCCATCTTCGAATATAAATTCATCTTTTTCGTGTATTCGTTTAAATAGGCCAGCTAATTGAGTTGAAAACATTTTTAACATATATACCCTCCATAATAGAGAAATTCCATTTTCTATTATAGTCTTATATATGAAAATGGCAAAAAACAATGGAAATTGGAAAAAAAAAGAAGGAAAAATAGAGGCAAAAAGCGAATTAATTGGATGGAGAATAGTAAATAGCGTATATATCACAAAAATATTTCTAATCTAAGTTAGGGGCGGTAACGTTGAAAGAGAAAATATTAATCGTTGATGATCAATTCGGGATTAGAATCTTATTGAATGAGGTATTCCAAAAAGAAGGATACCAAACATTCCAGGCAGCTAATGGCGTACAAGCTCTTGAAATTGTGAAAAAACACTCTCCTGATTTAGTTTTGTTGGATATGAAAATTCCAGGAATGGATGGCATTGAAATTTTAAAAAGAATGAAAGTGATTGACGCAGATATTCGTGTCATTATCATGACGGCATATGGTGAATTAGATATGATTCAGGAAGCGAAGGATCTTGGTGCCCTAACGCACTTTGCAAAGCCTTTCGATATTGATGACATCCGTGCTGCTGTGCGAGAGCATTTACCAATGAAGGCGTAAAATTAGTCTTATTTTATCGAAATAATGGGCATTCTGTTTTGATTCCGCTTTCATTATGACATTTTTGAAAACTGCAATGTGATTAATGGTAATTCCTATTTTGTTTTGGTATGATACTTATGGATTTTCAAAACCAGTCTATTTTTTAGCATGCTACTTTTACATAACTATAAAAAATGTTGGTAAACCTAACATGAAGCTTGCTAAAAAGATAGAGCATGAGGAGGAAATAAAATGCCTTTAGTTTCAATGACAGAAATGTTAAAAAAAGCAAATGCAGAAGGCTATGCAGTAGGTCAATTTAACTTAAATAACCTTGAGTTTACTCAAGCAATTCTTCAAGCAGCAGAAGAAGAAAAATCTCCAGTTATTCTTGGTGTTTCTGAAGGTGCTGCTCGTTATATGGGTGGTTTCACTACTGTTGTTAAAATGGTAGAAGGACTTATGCACGATTATAAAATTACAGTTCCAGTGGCGATTCATTTAGACCACGGTTCAAGCTTTGACAAATGTAAAGAAGCGATTGATGCTGGTTTTACATCTGTTATGATTGATGCTTCTCATGATCCATTTGACCAAAATGTTGCTACTACTACAAAAGTAGTGGAGTATGCTCATGCTAAAGGTGTTTCAGTAGAAGCGGAACTTGGAACGGTTGGCGGACAAGAAGACGATGTTGTGGCAGAAGGCGTTATCTATGCAAATCCACAGGAGTGTGTGGAGCTTGTAAAACGTACTGGAATCGACTGTTTAGCTCCTGCATTAGGTTCCGTTCACGGACCTTACAAAGGAGAGCCAAACTTAGGCTTTGCTGAAATGGAAGAAATCCAAAAGTTAACAGGTGTGCCTCTAGTATTACACGGTGGAACTGGTATCCCAACTAAGGATATTCAAAGATCAGTATCTTTAGGTACAGCAAAAATTAACGTTAATACGGAAAACCAAATTGCTTCAGCGAAAGCAGTTCGTGAAGTATTAGCAGCAAAACCAAATGAATACGATCCACGTAAATACTTAGGACCAGCACGTGATGCGATTAAAGCAACAGTAATCGGCAAAATGCGCGAATTCGGTTCATCAGGAAAAGCGTAAGCGACTTGAACAAGGAAAAATGGAATTATATTTTTCCCAGCCCCGACAAGCAAATGTTCTCAAACCAATGAAGTCGTACTTTGACTTCATAGGTTTGAGGTTATTTGACCTCGAGGGGCTAGTTAGGAAGAAATGAATTGCTTTCTTCCCCGCTGGAGCTGGATATCACAAAAAGCGTAAGCAGATCTAGCGCAATAGCCTGGACCCATAAGCTTATAAACTAGATAAAACTTTTTATGAAACCGCCCTTTTGAAGTGGCGGTTTCAGTTCATTTTAGATAATGTGAAAATTGTGTCGAAAATTGGAATGGAGGAATAAAATATGAAATTTTTTATTGATACAGCCAATATGGAAGAAATTCGTGAAGCGCATGCTCTTGGGATATTGTCTGGTGTAACTACTAATCCATCATTAGTTGCAAAAGAAAAAGGAATTTCTTTTCACGATCGCTTAAAGGAAATTGCTGAGTTAGTTCCTGGTTCAGTGAGTGGAGAGGTTATTGCTCTTGATGCAGAGGGTATGATTAAAGAAGGAAAAGAATTAGCAACCATTCATCCTAATATCACGGTGAAATTACCGATGACTCCAGATGGCTTAAAAGCCGTTAGTGTCCTTTCTAAAGAAGGAATCAAAACAAATGTGACGCTTATTTTTAGTGCTAACCAAGCATTAATGGCAGCAAGAGCAGGGGCTACATACGTTTCCCCATTCTTAGGACGATTAGATGATATCGGTCATAACGGATTAGATTTAATATCAACAATTGCAGATATTTTTACGATTCATGGAATTGAGTCGGAAATTATTGCGGCGTCTATTCGTCATCCACAACATGTCACAGATGCAGCTTTAAGAGGGGCTCATATTGCGACGTGCCCGTATAAAGTAATCATGCAAATGTTTAAGCATCCATTAACTGATCAAGGGATCGAAGCGTTCTTAAAGGATTGGGGCACTCGTACGGAGAAATAGGACTTATTGCTTATTTCGAAAAAAGTGAACTTTTGATACATGAAAAGTATATTTTCGTGTACACTAAATTAATAGAGACTGTCGGAATCTGTCTATAGGTGTTGGAAAAATATACTAATTTATAGTATTCTCCAATTAAAGCCAGTCTTAAAAAAAGAAATGTGGGCTTAGAAAGGAGTCGAACAATGGAAAAGCTAAAAATTGCAGGCGGTTACCCATTGAAAGGGACAGTTCGAATAAGCGGGGCAAAAAATAGTGCAGTGGCACTCATCCCAGCTACTATTTTAGCGGACTCACCTGTTTCTATTGAAGGATTGCCTGATATATCAGATGTACATATCCTCAAAGCACTTCTTGAAGAAATCGGTGGAACTGTTCAATTTTCGGATAATGAAATGACCGTCGATCCATCCTCGATGATTTCGATGCCACTACCGAATGGAAAAGTAAAAAAGCTTCGTGCTTCTTATTATTTAATGGGAGCGATGCTTGGACGGTTCAAAAAGGCTGTGATTGGATTGCCTGGTGGATGTCATCTAGGACCAAGACCGATTGACCAGCATATAAAAGGTTTTGAAGCTCTAGGGGCTAGAGTGACAAATGAGCAAGGTGCGATTTATTTGCGTGCAGATGAGCTTCGCGGTGCCCGAATTTACTTAGATGTCGTCAGTGTCGGCGCGACAATTAATATTATGTTAGCAGCTGTTCGTGCCAAAGGGCGGACGATTATTGAGAATGCAGCGAAGGAACCGGAAATCATTGATGTCGCAACCCTTTTAACCAATATGGGTGCTAAAATTAAAGGTGCTGGAACCGATGTGATTCGGATCGATGGAGTGGATCATCTACATGGATGCCGTCATACGATTATTCCTGATAGAATTGAAGCCGGGACTTACTTGATTTTAGGAGCAGCAGTTGGAGAAGGAATTTTAATTGATAATGTGATTCCTGTTCATCTTGAATCTCTCATTGCGAAGCTTCGAGAAATGGGAGTTCATATTGAGGCTAATGAAGATCAAATTTTTGTGGATGGATCACAGAAATTTAAAGCTGTAGACGTTAAAACGCTTGTTTATCCAGGATTTCCTACTGATTTACAACAGCCAATGACCACTCTTTTAACAAAAGCAAATGGTTCCAGTATGGTCACAGACACCATCTATGGAGCACGTTTCAAGCATATCGATGAATTGAGACGGATGAATGCTAATATTAAAGTAGAAGGTCGTTCAGCGATTATCTCTGGTCCGATGCAACTTCAAGGAGCAAAGGTGAAAGCGAGTGACTTACGTGCTGGAGCCGCGTTAGTGATTGCTGGTTTGATGGCAGAGGGAATAACGGAAGTAACGGGGCTAGAACATATTGACCGTGGCTATAGTAACCTTGTTGAAAAACTAAATGGGCTAGGTGCTACGATTTGGCGAGAAGATTTAACAAAAGAAGAGATTGAGCAACTAAAAAACGCATAAGAGCATTTAAACATGGGGTTCATTTGGCAACTTTTCTAAAAACAGGAAAGTGCCATATTAAAAATAGAAAAAGTTTTAAACAAGGGGAAGGATGAAAACCAATGGAAAGAAGCTTATCGATGGAGCTTGTCCGTGTCACAGAAGCAGCT